>JACCWY010000556.1 GCA_013697395.1 Chloroflexota bacterium
CTGGGAGACGGTCCTGCTCTTCGCCAACGGCGGCGACTGGGGCCGCCAGGATCCGACGCTCGGCCGCGACATCGGCTCGTATGTCTTCGGCCTGCCGTTCTGGCGGTTCCTGCTCGGTTGGGCCTCGACGATGCTCATCATCGTCGGCCTGCTGACGCTCGGGACCTACGCCGCCCGGGCACTCCGATGGCAGTTCCATCTCACCGCGGCCGTGCGGGCGCACCTGTCGGTCATCGGCGCATTGCTGCTGCTCGTCATCGCCGGCGGGTACCAGCTCGACATCGCCGAGCTGGCATACTCGGTCGGCGGGCCGAACGACTCGGTCCACGCGGCGCTCTACACCGACATGAATGCCCGCCTTCCGGCGTTCGTGATCCTGACGGGGGTGGCGCTGGTCGCGGCGGCCATCCTGCTGCTCAACACCTGGTTCCGCACGCTCTGGCTGCTGGCGCTCGCCGGCGGCGCCTGGTTCATCCTGTCGGTGCTGGTCGGCGGCCTGTACCCGACCTTCGTGCAGACGGTGCAGGTCAATCCCAACGAGCTCAACGTCGAGCGCCCGTACCTCGTCAACCACATCGCCTCGACGCGCGCAGCGTTCGATCTCGATGCGATCGAGCAGGCCCAGTTCACCGGCGAGCAGGAGCTGACGCGGGAGGTCTTCGCGCAGGATGCCGCCACCATCGACAACCTGCGCCTGTGGGACTACCGGCCGCTGCTGACGACGTTCGGGCAGGACCAGATCCTGCGGCGCTACTACGACTTCCGCGACGTCGACATCGACCGCTACGAGATCGCCGGCGAGTCGCGCCAGATCATGCTCAGTGCGCGCGAGCTCGACGTCGAGAAGCTCGCCGAGAACGCGCGGACGTGGACCAACGAGACGCTCGTGTACACCCACGGCTACGGCATCACCGCGGTGCCGGTCGACGCGGTCACCGCGCAGGGCACGCCCGACTACCTCGTCAGCGGCATCAATCGCGAGCCGCAGCTGCCGGTCGGCGAGCCGCGGATCTACTTCGGTGAGGCGACCGACACGTACGTCGTGACCGGCACCACCACCGACGAGTTCGACTACCCGCTCGACACCGGCGGCGACGCCGACGCCGACAGCGGCGCCACGACCACCTGGGAGGGGACGACCGGGGTCGGCCTCGACAATCCGCTGACCCGCGCGCTTTTCGCGCTTCGCTTCGGCGACTTCAACCTGCTGATCAGCAACCAGCTCACCGAACAGTCTCAGATCCTCTTCCGGCGGGCGCTCCGCGAGCGGGTCGAGGAGATCGCGCCCTTCCTGGCCTACGACGTCGACCCGTACCTGGTCAGCGCCGCCGGCCGGCTGCTCTGGGTCTGGGACGCGTACACGCTCACCGATCGCTACCCGAACGCGCAGCCGTTGCCCGCGACGAGCCGCTTCGCGGGAGCGAACTACGTGCGCAACAGCGTCAAGGTCGTGGTCGACGCCTATGACGGCACCGTTCGCTTCTTCCTCGCCGACCCGGACGACCCGATCATCGCCGCCTATGCGCGCATCTTCCCGGGCATGTTCGAGCCGATGGACGCCATGCCGGAGGAGCTGGTGGCGCACCTGCGATATCCGGAGGACCTCTTCACCGCCCAGAACGAGGCGTATCGCCTCTACCACCTGCCGGCCACCGACGGCGGTGCGACGACCTACTACAACCAGGACGACCGCTGGGCGATCCCGGAGGATGTGTCCAAGGGCACGGGTGAGCCGATGGAGCCCTACTACGTGACGATGCGCATCCCCGGCGAGGACGCGGCCGAGTTCGTCCTCATCCAGCCGATGGTGCCGGAGGGCCGCGCCAACATGATCGCCTGGGTCGCCGCGCGCATGGACCCCGGCTTCTACGGAGAGCGAATCGCCTTCCGCTTCCCGACTGACACGTCGACCCAGGGGCCGGCCCAGATCGAGGCGCGGATCGTCCAGAACACCGCGATCGCCGCCCAGTTCGGCGTCTGGAACCGCTCCGGCTCGTCGATCATCCGCGGCAACCTCCTGGTCCTGCCGATCGGCGACGACGGGCTGCTCTACGTCGAGCCGATCTTCCTCCAGTCCGAGGGAGCGCCCTTCCCCGAGTTCGTGCGCGTGATCATGGTCGACCAGGAGCGCGTCGCCTTCGCCGAGACGGTGGAGGACGGCCTGCGCCAGGTCCTCGGCGAGGCCGAGCCGCCACCGCCCGAGGAGCCGGAGCCCGAGCCTTCCCCCGGCGAGTCGCCCGGCCCGCTGCCGGAGGACGTCGCCGGCCTGGTGGCCGAGGCCCAGCGGCTCTACGACGAAGCGCAGGCCGCGCTGGCCGAGGGCGACCTGGGCACCTACCAGGAGCGCATCGACGAGCTCGAATCGGTCCTCGACCGACTGGCGGAGCTGGCCGGGGGGTAGCACGATGGACGTGCTCGTGGTCGGCTCCGGAGCGCGAGAGCACGCGCTCGCCTGGCGGCTTGCGCGCGACGACGGCGTGCGGCGCGTCAGGATCGCTCCCGGGAATGGCGGGACCGCGGCGGTGGGCGAGAACGTTGACCTCGACGTGACCGATCCGGACGAGGTCGCCCGTCACGCCAGCCGCGAGCGATACGGGCTCGTGGTCATCGGTCCCGAGGGTCCGCTGGCCGCCGGCGTCGTGGATGAGCTTGCGTCGGCGCGGATCCCGACCTTCGGACCAACCCGAGCGGCGGCGCGCCTCGAGTCGAGCAAGTCGTTCGCCAAGCGGCAGATGCAGCGCGCCGGGGTGGCGACCGCACCGGCAGAGAGCTTCGTCGATCCGGATGCCGCGCTGGCCTTCATCCGTGCGGCGGAGGCGCCGCCCGTCGTGAAGGCCGACTGGCTGGCCGCCGGCAAGGGCGTGGTCGTGCCGGAGACGCACGACGAGGCGGAGGCCGCCGTGCGCGACCTGTACGGGAGCGTGGCTCCCGGAGCGCGGATCGTGCTGGAGCGACGGTTGACCGGCCCCGAGGTGAGCGCCTTCGCGCTGGTGAGCGACGAGGCGGTCGTGCCCCTGGCGGCGGCCTGCGACTACAAGCGTCTCCTCGATGATGACGAGGGGCCGAACACCGGCGGCATGGGAGCCTACGCGCCCGTCCCATGGTTCGGGCGCGCGGCGCTCGAGCGGATGGCTGCGGAGGTCTTCGAGCCGATCGCCTGGCGCATGGCGCGCGACGGCGTTCCCTACCGAGGGGTCCTGTACGCCGGCATGATCCTCACCGCCGATGGGCCGATGGTCCTCGAGTTCAACGCCCGATTCGGCGATCCCGAGGCCCAGGTGCTGCTGCCGATGATCGACGGGGACCTGGCGGCAGGCCTGCTGGGCTGCGCCACCGCCGATCGGAGCCTGATGGAGGAGTCCGTCGCCGTTCGCTCCGGCTCGGTCGTCGGGGTCGTCATCGCATCCGACGGCTACCCCGAAGGACCGCGCGTCGGTCGCGAGATCGGCGGCGCCGAGCCCACCTCCGCGGCGGACGATGGCGACCTGCTCTGCTTCCACGGTGGCACGCGCCGCGTGGCCGACGGCCGCTACGAAACGACCGCCGGACGCGTTGTCACGGTCGTCGGCCGCGGGGCCTCCCTGGACGCCGCCCGCGCCGCCGCCTACCGGGGGGTGGCCGAGGTGACGCTCGACGGCGGGCGGTTCCGGACCGACATCGCGGCGCGCGAGCTAGGACTCGGCGATGGGACGGAGCTCCGCGACCAGGCCGGGTGATCGTGGGACCTGACGACGAACGGGCGGGAGCCGGATCGACCGGCGCCCGCCCGCCTCGGTCAGACGGCTACTTCCCTCGTGCGCTGCCGGGCACCTTGAGGTCGACCCACACCAGCCGATGGTCGCTGCTCGGGACCGGGAAGCCGGTGCCGGTCAGGTAGACGAGCGGATGGCCGGGCTCCGGCCAGAAGACCGCCGCGTCGACGATTTTGAGGTTGCGGCTGGGGAGCACATAGTCGGCCCGAAGGTTGCCGGGGCCGCTGCACGGCGGTGGGGTGGCGGTGTCACAGAAGTCGGCCGTGTCGAACGCCGGGTCACTCCTGTGATTGGCATTCACCCCGCCCTGGACGGCGGCCCACG
The DNA here is from genome assembly GCA_013697395.1 of Chloroflexota bacterium. Classification (GTDB taxonomy): domain Bacteria; phylum Chloroflexota; class Limnocylindria; order QHBO01; family QHBO01; genus JACDBZ01. The sequence goes on from JACCWY010000556.1 coordinate 4,077, forward strand.
CGGTGCCGCCGACGCTCGATGGCGTGACGGTGGTGTTGATCCGCGGGTTGTCGAGCAGCTGCTGGATGGAACCGGGGATGCTGTCCCCGTCGAGCGGATCCGAGTTCTGGTCGCCGGCGATCACGAACTTCGCGCCCGGCTTCAGACCGCCGGTGGCACCGGCGTCGTCGTAGATGTAGCGCCCGGCGCCCGGGCTGACATAGTCCGCCCACAGCCGAATCTCGTCGAAGTTCCGGCGGCCGTTGCGATCCTCCGCGCCGTCGAAGACGGGCGGGGTCGGGTGGCTGACGAGGAAGTGGACGGTGGTGCCGCCGATGCTGATCGGGACGTCCCAGTGGCTCTTGCTCGAGAGCGGAAGGATCGCCAGCTCCGCGGCGCTGTACCAGTCCGCCGGCGCCGGCTTCGAGGCATCGTCGGGGAGGAGCGCGCCGGGCATGTCCTTCCACTTGAAGTGCTGGAAGGTGCGGGCGGCGCCATAGTCGATCGGGTGCTGGCTGAAGACGGCCATGCCGAACTTGCCGGGGAACTCACCGAAGCCCAGGGCGTCGTCGCCATAGCCGGGCGCCAGCGGCGTGGTGACCGTCGCGCCGTTGTTGTTCAGGTCGAACCCCGACGCGATGCCGGTGTTCGAGGGCGCCACGAACACGTAGTCGTAGTGGATGGTGGGCTGGCCGTTCTGGCTTACGCCGAGGTAGTTGGCCTGGAACGCATCGGTCAGTGCATTGCCGGTGACCGGGCCGTCGACGTAGTCGAACTCGTTGATGAGCAGCACCTCGGGCCGCGTGCGCTGGATGATCTCGGCCACCGCTGCGGCCTGGGCGCGACGGGCGCGGACGGCGGGGTCGGGCTCGGGTGCGCCCGCCGGCTTTGACAGGTCGGTGAGTGCCTGCCCCGGCTCGTTGCGGTTCAGCGACGCGTTGAAGGTCGCGAAGCGGACCGCCTCCGGCGGGCCCTTGGCCGCTGCCGGGACCGGTGGCAGGAAGAGCGAGGCGGCCAGCGGCAGCAGCGCAAGCAGGAGCGCCGCGGATGGGCGAACGGCGTGATGCGGGGCGGAGCGGGTCATCGGCGGTGGTGCCTCCGTGGATGGGGTACGTATGATGCCGCAGATCATCGGGCGACTGCCACCGGCCCGGTGCGCGGGCTATCCTTGGCCTCCGATGCCGACCATCGCCGTCGTCTGCGGCTCTCGCTCCGACCTCCCGGCCCTGAAGGGCTGCTTCGACGTGCTCGACGCGTACGGGATCAGCTGGGAGGCATCGGTCATCAGCGCCCATCGCCAGGCCGATGCGCTGCACGCCTACGTGGGGGAGGCCGAGGAGACGGGCGTCCGAGTGTTCATCGGTGCGGCCGGCCTTGCCGCGCACCTGCCCGGGGTGCTGGCCTCGCTGACGGCGAAGCCGGTGATCGGGATACCCCTCGACGGCGGCTCGCTCGGCGGGGCCGACGCACTCTACGCCGTGGTCCAGATGCCGCCGGGCGTGCCGGTCGCGACCGTCGCAATCGGGAGCGCCGGCGCCAGGAACGCGGGCCACCTCGCTGCGCGCATCCTGGCGCTGTCGGATGGCGCGGTCGCCGAGCGCGTGGCCGCCTTCCGCGCCGAGCAGGCGGAGGGGGCCGAGCTGCGCGTCGATCCGCGCTCGACGTGATCGACCGATACGCGCTGCCCGAGCTGCGCGAGATCTTCGGCGAGGCGCGCAGGCTGGCGCTCTGGCTGCGCATCGAGCTGCTCGCGGTCGAGGCGCTCCACGAGGCCGGCGTGGTGCCGACGCCGGACTGGGAACGGATCCGCGCCGCGGCGACGGAGGTCGATGCGGAGCGTGCGCACGAGATCGAGCGAGAATCGCAGCACGACGTCATCGCCTTCCTGCGTTCGGTCACCGAGCGGCTCGGGCCCGAGGGCCGCTGGCTGCACCATGGGCTGACCAGCTCGGACGTCCTCGATACCGCCACCGCGGTGGTGCTGCGCGACGCGGCCGCGGTCGTCGAGGGCGAGCTGGCGCGGCTGGTGGAGGTCGTGCATCGGCTCGCGCTCCAGTACCGCGACACGCCGATGGTCGGGCGCAGCCATGGAATCAATGCCGAGCCGATCACGTTCGGGTT
>JACCWY010000048.1 GCA_013697395.1 Chloroflexota bacterium
TGGGAGACATGACCCGCGGTCTCGACGTCTACGAGCTCGATGATCCCGAGCTGCTCCTGAAGCTGAAGGTGAATACGAAGAAGCTCCTGCCCTGAGGACGGGCCCGAGGCACGGCGCCGACCACGACTGCCGTGCCTCGGGGTATGGGTTCGGGGAACTTGTAACCGATATCGCCGGCTGGCCCAGGGCTCTCCTAGCGGATTCACCGCCAGAGCACTATCACTGCATCAAGGGCAGGTCTCCTATCGGTCTTTCACCTGGTGCCGAACCTGATAGGAAAGCGGCGCTGGGGACTCGGCAGCATTCCGGGGCAGTGGCTGAGCGGCTTGCGCGGCAAGAAGGAGGTTGATCCCCTTCTCGATCGACTCGTGCGACAGCTTGATCCCAAGCGCGAGCCCCGGCTGCCGGCGATGGACCGTGGTGCGGGTAGATGACGACGGAGCTTCGGTCCACGCCTCCGTTGACCCGTGGGGCGGGTCATCGAGCGGGCGACGCCTTTCGGTGCCGGGTTGACCCGTGGGGCGGGTCAACGGAGGGCTAAGCCGGCGAAATGGCCGAGCTCCGTCGCGATATGACCCGTGGTGCGGGTCGATGACGACGGAGCTCTGGTTCGGGCCTCCGTTGACCCGTGGGGCGGGTCACAGCCGGCGCCGCGTTTGCGCTTCGGGCCCTGGTCACAAGGCCGCGCGCAGCTAGCCCCAGCGTACTACTGCCGGGCCGCCCCTCCGGTCGCCGCGAGCACTTGACCGGCGGCTGACAATCAGAGAATCGCGTGTGAGGCCCGAGCCTTGAGACCCCGATTCCCGCGCGGCATGACCGCTGTGCTCTGCCTGCTGCTGGTCGCCTGCACTGCGGAGTCCCCGTCGCCGTCCGCGTCCGTAGCGCCGTCCGCATCGGCCGAGCCGCCTGCATCGCTGGAGGCCAGTGCGGAGCCGGCGCAGCCGAGCGCCTTCGCCGGCGCATGGACCGACGTCACCGCGGAGACCATCGGCGAGACGGCGGAGTGGACGAACCGGGTGGAGTTGTCCGACCTCGACGGCGACGGATGGATCGACATCCTGTTCGCCAACGGCGGGAACTACGACCACCCCGGCGATGAGGTCGCCAGCTGGGTCTTCCACAATAACGGCGACGGCACGTTCACAGACATGACCGAGGCGGTCCTGGGCGATCACGCGCTCATCACCCGCGCGATCAGGGTCGCGGACCTCGATGCCGATGGTGACGACGACATCCTGCTCGGCACGACCTACGGCAGCCAGACCCGGCTGCTCCTGAACGACGGCGCCGGGACCTGGGCGGACGCGACCGAGACGCATCTGCCGGCCGCCGAGCTCAGCCTGGGCGACCTGAAGCTCGGCGACGTCGACGCCGACCGCGACCTGGACATCGTGATCGCGAACTGGGGCGAAGGCGGACCCGTCAACGCGGGCGGGCGCGTCCAGCTGTGGCTGAACGGCGGGAATGCGGGATTCATCGACGTTACCGCCGAGCGCATGCCGGAGACGCTCATCGCCTTCAGTTGGGACATCGAGCTGGTCGACGTCGACAACGACTGGGACCTCGACGTCGCCACCTCCTGCAAGCTCTGCGACGGCAGCCATCTCTTCATGAACGACGGCACCGGCACCTTCACCGATGACACCGATGCCCGCATCCCCGCCTTCGGCAACAACTACGAGTTCGCGCCGATCGACCTCGACGGCGACGGCTTCCTGGACCTCGTCACGATCAACGACGGTGTCGACACCGGCCGCGGCCTGGCCGAGCACGTCTTCCGCAACGACGGCACCGGCACCTTCGAGGACATGACCGATGCCTGGTGGGGGCCTGATGCGAACACGGGCTGGGACGACAACGGCGTTGTGGCCCTCGACGTCGACTCGGACGGCGATGCCGACTTCCTGGTCGGCTCGCTCGATGGTCCCGATCGGCTCCTGATCAACGACGGCTCCGGCGTCCTTTCCCTGGCCGATGACGTCTTCGACGCCGATCCGAGCGGTGGCTCGCTGAGCATGGCGCTGGCCGACTTCAACGGGGACGGCATTGTCGACGTCGTCGAGGCGCAGGGCGAGGTGCCCGGCCACGAGGACGAGCGGGTCTACTTCGGCAGCCCCGAGGTCCTCTCCCCCGACACCGCGCCGCCGATCATCCGCGGAGCCGTCGTCGGCTCATCGGTCCTCGCGCGCGTGCACGACAACCGAACCCCGTACGCGCCGCACGACTGGCGGTCGATCATTGTCCGGACGTCGGCCGGCGACGTGCCGATGACCTGGTATGGCGAGCACCTGTTCTGGGCCGATCTCCCAGCGGGAACCTCCGCCATCGAGGTCTGCGCCACCGACGCCGCTGGCAGCGAGGCCTGCGCCGCGCCTTGACGCCTTGACACCCTTGGCCGACCCGCACCTCGGGTGACTCTTCCCGGAGAGGCAGCTCCGGAGCGAGGTCGCGACAGCAGGTTGTCGCGCCGGGACGCCTGTCACCACGGTCGCGTGCCCGGTTGACCCGTGGGGCGGGTCACCGCGCGCCGCGAGATGCCGCTTCGGGCTCTGATCACAGGGCAGCGCGCAGCTCGCCCAGGTACACGGCCGCACCTTTCCAGTCGGCCCAGGACGGACCACTGGCGTAGGGCGCTGACGCCTCGGCCACCCCTGGATCCGCGCCGACGAGAATCGCCCGATCGCCCGCAGCCGAGGCGAGTTGCGCATCGGCGGTGAGAAGCGGCGCACCGACAGATTCAGCGAGGACTAGGTACGCGGCTTCATAGGCGGTGAGCCTGGATCGGCCCACCGCGTCGATCACCGCCAGCACTCCCGGGCGGCCGACCTCGGCCGTCGTCATGCCCACCCGCTCCAGCTCGTAGACCGCCTCGACGATCGCGGCTGGCGGATATCGGTATTGGAGCGCCAGGACATTCACGACCTCGAGCCAGAAGAGTCCGGGCACCAGGATCGGCTCACCGGCGATGATCTGGTCACGGAGATGGTGCCGGACCACCTCGGCTCCCGGCTCCTCGCGCAGCAGCGTGAGCGCAGCCGATGCGTCGACGACGAGGCCGCTCACTCGGCCACCTCGTGGCCGCGCAACCGCTCGTCCCGCACCAGCTCCGCGGCAGCGGGCTGGTTCAGGGCGTCCGGATGCATCTCGGCCATGCGCACGGCGAACTCCTCGAGCCGATCCAGGGCGGCCAGCGCTCGCGCGGTTGCTGCCTCCGGCGATTCCTGCAGCCGCAGCGCGTCCTCGTACGGCACCAGGACCGCCAGCGGCCGTCGGTCACGCTCGACGACGATGTGCTCTCCCGCCGACGCGCGATCCAGCACCTCTCCCAGGCGACGCCTGAGCTCCATGGCCGAGATGGTTCTCATAGCTCATCATGATGATGAGTTCATAGAGTCAGGTCAACGAGTTGTCATGGGTCGAACCGTGGCCAACCCGTCGCCGCCGACGTATTTGTAACCGAGTCGGTTACGAATAGGGGGCCGATGGGTTCGGCAGCCCCGCTCCGTCCACGCACCACAGGGGCCCGCGTTCCAGCCAATCGGCTCATGGTGGCGCTGTACAGTCTGAGCATGACGCTGGCTCGTGATACTGCCCCGAAGGCACGGCGCATCCAGCTCGACGCCCTCCGTCGGCTCGACGGTCCAGCCCGTCTCGAGATCGCGTGCCAGATGAGTGATGAGGCACGACTGATCAGCAAGGCCGGCATTCGCCATCGGCATCCAGAGTGGACGAGTGAGCAGGTCCATCGGGCCCTCATGGAGCTCCTGCTCGGGCGGGAGACGGCGCAGAAGGCGCTCGGCCCTCGGGCAACACCGGCCTGATGTCGCAGGGCGAGCTCCTCGCTCAAATCATCGGTCGGCTCGAAGGCTCGGGCATCCCGCACATGGTTGTCGGATCGTTCGCCAGCTCATTTCACGGCGAGCCGCGAACGACCCGGGACATCGACATCGTCATCGACCCGAGTGGGGAATCCCTCCGTCGCTTCGTCAGCTCGCTGCCCACGTCGGACTTCTACGTGGACGCCGGCGCGGCAACAGAAGCCCTCGAACGCCGGACCTCGTTCAACGTCATCGAGATGGCGACCGGCTGGAAGGTCGATCTCCTCCTCCGCCGCGATCGCCCGTTCTCCCGCACCGAGTTTGAGCGGCGCATCCGCACCGAACTGCTCGGCACCGCCATTCGCATCGCCACCGCCGAGGACACGATCATCGCCAAGCTCGAGTGGGCAACGGCCGGTGAGTCAGAGCGTCAGTTTCGCGACGTGACGTCCATCCTGGCCCTCAATCGCGACACGCTCGACTACTCGTACATCGAGAAGTGGGTTGCCGCGCTGGATCTCGTCGACGCGTGGAAGCGTGTGCAGGCGTCCGACGACGGATGACCACCCAATCTGCTGGACTCATAGAGTGCAGGCCAAGGAGGCCGCGCCACAGCGGTCACGCTTTCGCCGAAGGTCGGTCGATCTCCTCTCGCAGCGCACCGAGGATCTCGAGCTCGACCCGATCCTTCGGGCGTCCCGCCGCGCGCTTCATGCGGATGAGGTCATCGAGCGAGGCAACGCGGACCACGAAGCCGCCCTCGAAGTCGGCCTCCTCGGCATTCGCTTCGAGTTCCTCGTAGCCCGCCGTCCCGGACGGCGTACCGAGGATGTCCAGGTCGCCGCCGATGGTGGTAAGGGTGAAGTGATCGCCCCTTCGAAGGGTCTCGGCGTCGAGACGAAAGGGCAGATCCGGTGGCGCACCCCGCAACACCGCTCCCAGCTCGCGAAGCGCCGCGGCCAGGCGATCGAGATTGCCACGATCGCGGGCGTAGCAGATGTCGACGTCGACGGTCAGGCTGGGCGAACCATGTGCCTTCGCCGCGAGGCCGCCGATGAGGACGTACTTGACGTCGTGGGCCTCCAGGCGCCCGAGCATCCGGACCGGGTCGAAGAGCCGTTCGGTCATCGCCGAAGCCGGATCGTGGGCATCCCACGCGCCTCCGCGACCGCCAACCGGATGCGCTCCGCCGGCGACATGCGCAGCCGGTCGCGAATCATCGAGCGATCGACGCCGATCCCGAGGCGCGGCTCCGCCACGAGCTCGTAACCGGTCGCCAGAAGCAGACGTTCCAGGGTGTCGGCCCGAGGCATGACCGATCCGCGCTCCAAGCGCGCCACGTTCGGCTGCGGGATACCCGCCGTGCGGGCCACATCTCGCTGGCTCATCCCCGCTCGTCGCCGAGCGTCGCGCAGCATTCTTCCTGCATCCATAGACTCGGGTAGGGTATCACGCCGATATCACGAATGATATCGCGCGCCGGCATCGGTCCAGTCCCTACGGATCGAGCGCGTCCCACGGCGCGCGGTCCACGCACCTGGCGCGTCCGCGGGACTGCGGCTTGCACTCACCCCCGCTGAATGCGCATCGACGATCTTGCCCTGCTCTCCGACTGCCGGACAGCCGCGCTCTCCGACCGCCGAGGCACCATCTGCTGGTTCTCGCCCGGCCGCTTCGACCGGCCCTCGATCTTCGGCGCGCTACTGGACGACGAGGCCGGCCACTGGACGATCGGGCCGCGCGGCGCGACGGCCGTGCAGCGCCGCTACGTCGACGACGGACCTGTCCTGGAGACCACCTTTCGGACCGATGCGGGCGAGGTGACGCTGACCGACGCCCTGGTGCTGGCCGAGGGGACGCGCGGCCACGAGATCGGTGGCACGGAGGAGACCCACCTGGTCCGCCGTGCGCGGTGCCTCCGGGGCGAGATGGAGGTCGAGGTCGACCTCGCGGCCCGGCCGGAGTACGGCCTGACCCGACCGCACCTGTCCGAGACCGGCGACGGGTGGGAGCTGATCGGTGGGCCCGTGCCGCTGCGACTCGTCACGTCGGTCCCCCATCGCTCGGAAGGTGACCGGCTGCGCGCGTCGATCACGCTACGGGCCGGCGAGTCGGCGGAGTGGGTCCTGGCGGCGGGAACCCCGGATGGTCGCTCGGCCGAGGCGGCGCTGCGCGACACCGGCGACGGATGGCGATCGTGGGCGGCCAACCACCCGCGCCTTCCCGGTCCGCGCGGCGACGCCGTGCGACGCAGCGCCATGGTGCTCCAGGCGCTCACCTATGCGCCGAGCGGCGTGGTGGTCGCGGCGCCCACCACCTCCCTTCCGGAGCGCATCGGCCAGGAATGGAACTGGGACTATCGCTTCGCCTGGCTCCGGGACCTCAGCTTCGTGGCGCGCGCCCTGTGGGTCGCGTCGTGTCCGGATGAGCCGGTGCGCTACCTCGATTGGATCACGCGCGCCGTCGGCCGGCTCGAGGACAGGGACAACGTCCAGATCATGTTCGGTGTCGAGGGGGAGCGGGACCTCAGCGAGCACACGCTCGAGCACCTGGCCGGGTTCCGCGGCAGCCGGCCGGTGCGGATCGGCAATGACGCCTGGAGCCAGCGACAGCTGGATGTGCTCGGAGAGGTGCTCGACAGCGCTCACCTCATGCGCGAGTACCTCGACGACCCGGTGACGGGACCGATGCGCGAGCTGCTCATCGGCCTGGCGAACCGTGCGGCCTCCGACTGGCGGGATCCCGACTTCGGCATGTGGGAGGCACGTGACAAGGCGCGCCACTACCTGAGCTCGAAGGTGATGTGCTGGGTGGCCCTCGACCGGGCGGTCCGCCTTGCGCCGCGACTTGGCGCGAGCGAGCGCGTGGACGAGTGGGCTCGCGGGCGCGACGCCGTGCGGACGACCGTCCTGGAGGATGGCTGGAACCACGACGTGCAAGCCTTCACCGGGGCGATCGGATCGGACGAGCTCGACGCATCGGTGCTGCTCATGCCGCTGGTGGGGATCGTGGATGGCAAGGACGAGCGCATGCGCGCCACCGTCCAGCGGATCGAGGAGCGCCTCGGGTCCGATCGGGGCGTTCAGCGCTGGGCCGACGAGGGCAGCGCCTTCGTGCTGTGTGGCTTCTGGCTCGCGGATTGCCTCGCACTCGGGGGCCAGGCCGAGCGCGCGGAGGAGCGTTTCAGCGCCACGGCATCGGCGGCCAACGACCTCGGGTTGATGGCCGAGGAGGTGTCCCTGGACTCCGGCGAGCCGCTCGGCAACTTCCCGCAGGCGCTCTCGCACGTGGGACTCATCAACGCCGCATGGCGGCTGACAGAAGCATCGAAAGGAAGCGATCCCGAATGACCGATCGACTCACCGATCGCGTGGCACTCATCACCGGCTCCGACTCAGGCATCGGACAGGCCACGGCGGTCGCGTTCGCCGGAGAGGGCGCCGATGTCGTGGTCACCTATTTCGAGGACGACAAGGGTGCGAAGGAGACCGTGCGCCAGGTCGAGGCGGCCGGACGGCGGGCACTCCTGCGACAGCTCGACGTGACCGATGAGGCCGCCATCGAGTCGGTCTTCGACGACGCGCTGGCCGAGTTCGGGCGCATTGACATCCTGATGAACAACGCATCGGTCGATTCGACGGGCAAGGAGGTCGCGGAGATGGCACTCGATGCCTGGGAGCGTGCGCTCCGGACGAACCTGACGGGGCCGATGCTCTGCTGCCGGCGCTTCATCAAGGAGCGGCGCAGGGCAGGCGGCAAGGGCAAGATCATCAATGTCACCAGCGTCCACGACGAGATTCCGCGCGCCGGCGCCGCCGAGTACTGTGCAAGCAAGGGCGGGCTTCAAAACCTGACGCGCACGCTGGCACTGGAGCTCGCGCCGGACCAGATCAACGTCAACAACATCGGTCCGGGCATGGTCCTGACACCGATGAACCAAGAGGCGCTCGAGGATCCGAAGGCTCGCGAGGAGCAGGTCGCGTCGATCCCGTGGAAGCGCGCGGCCGAGCCGGAGGAGATCGCTCGCCTGGCGGTCTTCCTGGCGTCCGACGACGCGAACTACGTCTCGGGGTCGACCTACTACATGGACGGCGCGCTCATGCAGAACCAGGGGCAGGGTGCCTGAAGGTCGTGCGATTCTGAAGTTGGCGCGCCTCCGTACGTGGAGCAGCGCGCCGTGGCCGAGTCCTGGAACGCGGGTAGCGACCGTTAGTCCGCGGGTGGGAGGAACGGCCATGCGTAACGCTCTGAGTTCGCGCGACGCTCGTGCGAAGGTGCGAGCGTTGCCGGAACGTTCCGCGGGCTGACCCATATCGGCCAGAGCCCCGGTGGGGTGCCCATC
>JACCWY010000069.1 GCA_013697395.1 Chloroflexota bacterium
TCGGGGAACCCGAGGTCGATGCTGCGGTCGACGCGGTTGGCTTCGAGGCTCGAGGCCACGGCGCCGACGCCGGCGAAGCGCCGGCCACGGTGCTCAACGACGTCATGGGCATCACCCGCGCCGGGGCCGGAATCGGCATTCCCGGCCTATACGTCACGGGTGACCCGGGCGGGATTGACGGAGACGCCAAGGTCGGTCAGCTCAAGGTGCGGATCGGTCTCGGATGGGCCAAGTCGCACCGGTTCCAGACGGGCCAGTGCCCGGTCAAGTCGTACAACCGCTTGTTGATGAACCTGATCCTGGCCGACAAGGCGCACATCGCCAAGGCCGTCAACGCCACGGCGGTCTCCCTCGACGCCGCACCCAGCGGCTATCAGGAGTTCGATCGCGGTGCCGCCAAGAAGTTCGTGATCGATCCGCACGGGATGATCGCGGCCTGACCAAGTTGACATCCGCCTCCGGTGGGGAGGGGTCGCCCCCCACCGGAGGCCTCACCTCCGCCTGAGGCTGAGATCGGGGTCTGCCTGCCATTCACCTTTCAGTATCTCCAGTATGAAAGGTGGTGTCCCTGCGCCTTCGTGACCGCTAAGTTAACGTCAGGTGACCCGGGCCAGGAGCAAGGTGAAGACACCAGGACGGGCGGGTCGCAGAGCACATGGACTCCGAGTCCGAAGGACGGTCGAGGCGCTCAGGTGGATCCGCCTGCGCCCGAGTTCGATGAACAGCAGGACGTAGAGCGCCCGGAGCCAGGCGGTCTCGACGGTGAAGAAGTCGCCGGCAATGATCCCATTCGCATGAGCCCGGAGGAACTCGGTCCAGCTCGGTCCGGCCCGCATCGGGGGCCGAACCACGTCGCGCGATCCGGAGCAGGGTGCGGATCGTCGTCGCAGCCACCCGGATCCCGAGCTCACGGAGCTCGCCTTGGATGTCACGCAGCCCCAGCGAGGGGTCTCCCTCGCGATGCTGAGGACGAGTTCACGGACCTCGGGATTGAACGGTGGCCGTGCCGGCCGACCGGTCCTGCCGTACGTCCCTTCCTTCTCACGAGCTCCCGGAGCCAGCGGACGAGCGTCGCCGGGGTAACCATGAAGCAGGCCCAGCGGTCGCGCGGGATCGCCCAGCTCGCTGCGGCGAGCAGCACGCAGGACGAGGACCTCGAGATCCTTGGAGCCATCGTCGTGGCATCGGCGCATCCTACGATGCGGCCTATTCGCGAATCCGGGTCTCCGACCTCCACGACCCACCGTAATGATCAGCTACACGTCGCCGCGACGGTCAGCCTGCGGCCGACTGCCGCATGGCAGCCGAGCGCCCGACCCTGCCCAAGGCAGGAGCTGCGGCGATCGGGAAGCGGGTCGAAGTAAGGTGCGATCGGGTGTCAACGCCGGTCCAAATCTGAGCAGAAGAGGTGCTCAGTTTTCACCCGGCGTCGACATCGGTTAAGGCTCTGTGCGATCGCCCGCGAGCAGCGTTCTTGTCAATCCCTTTGCCAGTGACCCGACCTAAGCACGTCTACGGCTCTCAGAAGCAGCGCGAACTGCGATGGGCCTGCTTTGCAGCAGGCCCCCCTACTCGAGACGGCCGGTATGAGCCAACCGCGTAAGGGTGCGGATAAGGGTGTTTGCCGACACCGCACAGGCCCAATATTGGCTCGATATGAGCACGAATCGGCTGTCAAGACGAGGCTTGGTACCGCATACCGGATGCGCAGGAATTCCGAGTCAACCGTGTCAACGGTGCTAATAGGGGTGCTTGGGCTGGAACGGTCCGGACTGCGCTCCGACGTCTACAGCTTCGCCAGGATGCGATCCGGCAGCTGGCGGGTGTCCTCCGAAGGCGTCGGGCCTCACGCCAAAGCAAGCACCCGCGTGGTAGCAGTCCAGCACGCCCGCGATGACGCGCCGACACTCGGGCGCCCAGTAAGTCTCCGAGACCGCACGCCGGGTCAGGTCAGCGGCCACCGTTGTGTCTCTTCAGTTGGGCTTGTGGTCGAGCCGATCTGACTCCAATCGCTCGTCGACTGAAACCTCGGCCGCGAGCTGGCCAGCTTTCAAGAGCCACTCTTCCCGACGGGCGATGCGCATCGCAACCAGGATCCCGACACCGACGAGTGCCCACACCACGACCAGTGCGACGGCCAAGTCGTTTGGCGGAGCCGGTAGCGGGTTGATTGAAACCCACCCAACGCCGAGGACGGCGACGATGCCGACCAATGGCAGGATCCCGTGGAGCACGATGTTGAAGTCCTGTGGCCGTTCGCGACGGAAGAACAGGAACGCGCCGAGGTTGCCGAGGATGTAGACGGGAACCATCGTGAAGGTGATGGCGATTCCGAAGAATACGAAGGCCGCGAACGGTCCGATCGCAAAGCCTAGCCCCAGGCCGACGGCGAGGTTGAGGACGGCTTCGAGGATGGCCGCGTTGACGGGCGTCCGGTGGACCGGGTGGACCTTGGCGAGCAGCTTCGGCAGCGAGCCTGATCGCGCCATCGCGAACCACATCCGCGTGCCCACCGTGAGATATGCGATGGATCCGGCGATCGCCGAGTTGATCAGGGCGAGGAGAATGACGAGCTCGCCGACCGGGCCCCAAACGCGCTGAGCGAGGACGAGCCCTGGCAGTTCCGCGGATTCGATGAGTGTCTGGACGTCACTTGTGCCCCAGCCGATGAGGATGCCCCATGACGTCAGAACGAGGAACGCCCCAAGAATCAAGATCGAGCCGAGGATCCCGAGGCGGATGTTCCGGCGCGGATCGCGACTCTCCTCGGCGACGGCCGCGGCCGCCTCCCAGCCGGTGAACGCGAAGATCGAGAACATCACCGCGAGGAAGAAGCCGCTGCTGCTCGAGATGTTGCCGGGCAGGAAGGGGGCGGCATTGACGCCACCTGGGCCCGGGAACAGAAGGCCCCATAGCGCGAGCAGGGCGACGATCGCCATCTCGGCCGTCGCAAACACGACCGCGGTCCGGGCGGACAGCTCGATGCCCCGATAGATCACCCACGTTGCGAGGGCGACGCCGAGCACGAGGAACAGCCACCACGGGAAGGTGATCCCGAAGCGTGTCTGGAGTGTCGTCTCGACGACCGATCCGATGGCGGTCAGGACGGGCGCGGCGACGAGCGGTGAGTACAGGATGAACATCCAGGCCGTCCAGAAACCGGCCCGCGGGTGGACGGCCCGGCTCACGTACGTGTAGTAACCGCCCGCCGACGGCAGGTGGCGGGCCAGCTCCCCGAGCACGATGCCGAGCACCAGGACGATGAGGAAGGCGACGAGGTACGAGAGCGGTGCTGCGACGCCGGCCAGCGACGTGTTGAACTGGACGGTGAACAGGATGGCGATCGCCGGTGCGATATGGGCGATGCTCTGCATGACCACCGAGCCGAGGCCGATGGCGCCGGCCTTGAGCTCGGTCTCCGCCAGCGCTCGGCGCGGGGGTGCTGTCTCCGTCACGGCCCGTCCTCCGTATGTTCGGTGTTCTCGAACATGAAACACAATACTGGGTGAGTCAAGCCCGTGGACTCCGGTCGCGCGAGGTCGCTGGTGAGCTGCGTTCGCGGACTGCCGGCCCGCTCGCTACGAGGACTGGCCACGCGCGCTGATCGGCCAGCGATCGACGATCTGGTCGCCGCGCGCGACCCATACCGCGTCGTGCAGGTTGAAGGTGGTCCGAATCTGACCGGGAACGAGATCGACGCGTTCGCCGAGCTCCGGCAAGGACACGTCCGTCTCGATCGTCGTGTGCTCGTCGCTGACGCTGATGCCCACGTGTTCGATGCGGAGTGGGGTGGGCGGTCCGTACTCCATGCCGATGCTCCGCCGCCCAGCATCGAGCACGAAGTGGCGGCCGTGCCGGCTGATGACGGTGCCACGCACGACCGCGGCGCAGCGGAACGGCAGACCAAGCCCGGCAAGGTCGGGCTCCATGAGGGCGTAGGCACCCGCTTGGATCTCGGTGATGGTCGGATCGGCCAGCGCTTCGCGCAGCGTCGAGGTGCCAGCCGCGGACACGCAGGCGACGCCGAACCCGGCGTCGATCAGGGCGGAGCGCACGCCGGCCAGGGTCGCGTAGGCGCGAGCGATCCGTGTCCCGCGGTCCGGCACCGACGCTCGCTGGCGACCCTCATATGCCATCAGCCCATCGAAACGCAAATGATGCGACCGTTCCATCGCCTGCGCCAACTCGATGGCTTCGGTCGCCGAGACGACGCCGCCCCGATGCAGCAGGATGTCGACCTCGATCAGGACGCCGATGACCACGCCGGCTCGGCGGGCAGTCTCGGCGAGCACTTTGACCGGGCCGGGCGCGTCGACCGCGACCCGAACCGAGGCACCACGGGCCAGGGCAGCCACGCGCGCGACCTTCGCCGGATCGACGACCTCATTGGCAATCAGGATGTCGCTGATCCCGGACGCGACCATCTTCTCCGCTTCGCCGACGGTCGCGCAGGTCACGCCGGCGGCATGGGGGCCGAGCTGCCGCGCCGCGAGTCGCGGCGTGCGGTGGGTCTTCACATGTGGTCGGACGGTCTTGCCCGTGCCCTGCACCATCGCCGACAGCGCGGCCACATTGGCATCGAAGACGTCCAGGTCGACCATCAGGGCTGGCGTCGCAACCTCCACCGCCAGTTGGTTCGCACGGGGCATGGGGCTGACCTGCATTCGTCAGCTGTCGGCTGCGCGGCGCTCGCGTCGCGCGAGCACTGGCCGGTACAACGCGGCCCGTGCGGGTTGCGGCTCGAAACGCCGCCGGACTCGAACGAGGTCCGCAATGGCTGCGGACGGCGACGAATAGATGTCCGCCCCGATCCCCGCCAACATGGCGGCACCGTAGGTGCCTGCCTCGTCGACGGTCGTGACTTCGATCGGCAGGTCGGCGAGGTCAGCCTCGAGTTGCAACCACCACGAGGACCGCGCTCCTCCGCCAGAGGCGCGGACGAGCGTCGGGCAGACGTTCCGCCGCCGGAGCGCGCCGATGGTCCGCGCGAACTCGGCGGCGACGCCCTCCATGATCGAACGCAGGATGTCGACGCCACTGGTGGCGAGCGTCAATCGCGCCAGTGACCCGCCGGCCCACGGCTCGCTAGCCCATTCTCCGACTGGGGTTAAGGTGACGTCGGCGGTGACGGGACTGGGTCCACTGCCGGCGTCGCGAAGCCCGCGCTCGATATCTCGGACTGATAGGCGGAGAAACCGCCGCGCCCAGTCGGTGACGCTCGTCCCGTTTGGATTGGCGGCGATGAGACCAAGCCCTGTCGGGCCGGGGTGCGGAATGAGGCTGCCCAGGTCCAAGATCGCATCGTCTCCCCACGCGTCGACGGCCGTCGTCAAGGTGTGCCACGTTCCAGACGCCAGGGCGACCAGGCCCCTGTCAACGGCTCCGGTCCCTAGTGCCGCGGCGATGGTGTCGAATGCGCCGGTCACAATCAACGTCCGCCCCGGCAGACCGAGGTCGCGCGCCGCGCGGGGCCGGATGGTGTCGATCGGAGTCCCGCTCGACTGAATGTGGGGCAACCACTTCGGATCGAAGCGGGTCGCCGCCAGACGTTCGGGGGCCCACCCGCCCGATTCGAGGTCGAAGGCGGCCCACCCCGCAGCGCCACTCCGGTCGGCGACGGCGCGCCCGGTGAGGCGCAGGACGTAGAAGTCGTGCCAGTTGAGGAACCATCGAGCATGGGCCGCGATCGACGGCTGAGTATCCAGCCACCACAGCGCACGGCTGACCGGATCCATCCGCCCCGGAACATGGCCCGCCAGAGTGACCCACTGGTCGCGGGGCAGGAGGCCCGCGACCACTCGTGCTTGGGCCTCGCCGCGGAGGTCACCGCTCGCAAGGCAGGGTCCCAGAGGCGTCCCGTCGGCCGCCACCGGAAAGACCTCCCGGCCCGATGCGCTCACTCCGAGCGCGGTAGGTGGATCGCGCCGAACCGCAGGGTCCGTGGTGAGCACCCGAATGGAAGCATTGAAGGCGGTGAGCGAATCATTGACGTCGATCTCCCACTCGCCGGGGTGCTCGTGGTGAGCGACGATCTCATGGCGGGCCGTCGCCAACCGGCGACCGTCCTCGGTATAGGCGGCCGCCTTGATGCCGCTGGTGCCCACATCGACGCCGATCAGACTCATGCCCAGCGACCCAACGCCAGCGTTCGTGGCTGAACCATCGCCACTTGGCCCGCCGCACCGACGCGACGGACCATCACAGCTCGGCGTTCACGATGAAGCCCCCATCCACGAGCAGGGTCGCCGAGGTCACGTAGCTGGCGTCGTCCGAGAGCAGGAAGGCGACGGCGCCGGCGATCTCGTCCGGGCGGCCGATGCGATGGAGGGCGATGCGGTCCGTGTAGTACTTGAGGGCAGCCGGATCCTCGAAGAGCGGCGCAGCCATCCTCGTGTCGATCGCCCCGGGCTCCACGGCATTGACCCGGATGCCATGCTCGCCGAGCACGGCGCCGAGGGCCTTGGCGAGCATGCTAACCGCGCCCTTCGTCGCGCAGTAGGCGACCTGCCCCGGCGAACTGACATGGGCAGAGATCGAGCTCACGCAACAGATCGCCCCGCCGTGGCCCTCGCTGATCATCTGCTTGGCACCTTCGGTGCAGACCACCCATGTTCCGCGGAAGTTCGTCTCCGAGAGCGCGTCGAAGTCCTCGATCTTCGTTTCGTCCCACGACATGAACGGGTTGAGCGCGGCATTGGACACGATCAGGTCGAGACGACCGCCATCCCGCGCCGTCGCTTGGACCATCGCCAAGACTTGGGCCGGAACGCGCATATCCGCGGCGACCGGAAATGCGTGGCCTCCGGCTTCTTCGATCAGCCGCAGCGTTTCGGTCGCGCTTCCTCCCGGACGATGGTTCACCGCGACGAGCGCGCCTTCGGTGGCCAGGCGCACCGCCACGGCTTGTCCGATGCCACCGGCCCCGCCAGTGACCAAGGCCACCTTGCCGTCAAACCGGCCGCCCATGCGCCCTTCCTCGCTGCCGTTTGTGCTCGATCTCGGCATCTCGACCGGCGTTGCGGGGGATCCGGGTGTCCTCCCCTGTTATGCGTTTGCGAACACAGAACAGCGTTATTCTAGGCGGCCGGGTCAAGTCCCGACTCCCTGGCGCCGAAATCGTGGGCCCTGGGCAGGCCGAGGCTGTCCCGCCTGAGAAGGGCCATGTCAATACTCCGCGACCAGGCGTCCCTCCAGCACGTCCGCTTCGATCTGCTCGACGGTCATTGGATCGAGGCCGCTGGTGATCGCCTTCAACAGGTCGATGTCCACGTTCCGACCGATCAGGACGGCCCTCGTGTCCCGGTCGCCGATCCGCTCACGGACCGGCGGCGACAGCGGTCGATCGAGGATCCGATCGGGCCAGCGCACGCGCATCTCGTCGACGGTCCACACCGCTGCATCGCCCTGACCCTCCTCAAGGAGCCGGGCGATCTGAGTCGACGTCGCCGAGATCCTCTTCGTCTTGCGGTCCGCGAACTCGAGGGCCGTCAGGAGCTGTTGATCGGCCGAGTGCGGGTCGACGATCACCCGGTACGGGCGGTTTTCAGCACCATTCGAAGAGTAGAAAACACGATGACCCGTGTTGTAGGAGTTGGGGCCCAGCTCGATGACAGGTGCCTCGTCGGCCCTGCACAGCTCCCCCGCGGCGAACGCCGACATCGCGGCCAGGTGGCAGCGACGCTCCCTGACCGCCTGGAGGCGCTGACGCGACCCACGGACGAAGATCAGGAAGACGTCGAGTCCGTCGCGACTGAGGACCTGCTTGAGCGCCGTGGCGAGTGCCTCGTAGCGTGGCGAGGAGGCGAGCGGCATGGCGACGACGAGGGGCGACCCCTCCGACAGGGTCCACAATCGCGCGACCGACCGATCGATCAAGAAGGCACCCAGCCGCCCTCGCGTCTCGATGCTGATGCCGCCCGCTTCTTCGAGCCGGCCGATCGCTGCGTGGACGGACGACAGACTCGACCGGTGCTCGCGGGCCAGATCCCGAACAGTAGGCAATCTCGCCTGAAGCTCGACCTCGACGAGGAACTGACGAGCGAGGAGTGGCACGATGTCGGCGACCGGTCGGGCGCGCCTGCGTTTCGCAGTCTCAAACATACCGCTGATCGTATCCCACTAAATTGCCGTCTCACCTGGTCCTGGTCGCGGCGCGGAGGTGGAGTGCACACATGTGCTAGCGTATGTTCTGAGTTTGCAAACGCAGAACAATACTGCCAGGACCGGGCCGCCGCGACTCAGCCGGGCTAGTTACCAGGGGTCTCGATACTTCACCAACCGAAGCCGGGGTGGGACATCATCGATCCGGGTCAGGTCGCTAGTGAACCAATCGCTGTCGCTGCGTGCTGCCTGATACGACGTGCCAGGCTGCGGCCGACAAGCGTATTCGCGTCACGATCATCGAACCTTGGCGCGGTCGACACGGTGATGCCTCACAACCCATGGCCCGCAATCTGCGCAAGACGATCCGTCCGCTCGAACCCCGAGGACTGCGCCTGCTCCATTCGCTTCGCCATCGAGCAGCCTCGCCGCTGCAGCGTGAACCGAGTCCATGCTGCGTGCGACAGCCCAGGTCCTGTGATCGGCGACCTACGAAAAGAAACGATGCCACGATGAGCACACGCAGGTTGAGACGCCTGTTGACGCCGCCAGCCGCGGTCACACTGGCCGAGTTCGACGAGCTATTCGAGGCGGTCAAGACGTGGGGCCGCTGGGGCCCCTACGACCAGCTCGGCACCTTCAACTACATCACACCCGAGACGATCCGCCGCGCCGCCGGACTCGTCCGGACCGGCCGGCAGGTCTCGATGGCGATCCCGATCAGCACGGTGGCTGGTCCGGACAACCCTCGTCCGGCCGTCCACCACATGGTCGTCGGACACGAGGTCGACATCGGATCCGGTGGGGTCACTTTCGCCATGGACTACCTCGGGATCGCCTGCCACGGGGACTGTCACAGCCACATGGACGCCCTCTGCCACGTCGCGTACCGCGGCCAGCTCTACAACGGGCGCTCCGCCAGCGAGGTTGTCGATAGCACGGGTGCAGCGGACCTCGATGTAGCCGCCTACGGTCGCGGGCTCGTCGGTCGGGGCGTGCTGCTCGACGCGGCGCGGCACCGCGGCGTCCCCTGGCTGGAACCGGGCGAGGCGGTTACTCGCGCGGAGCTCGAGGCGATCGAGCGGGCCGAAGGCGTCACGCTCAGCGAGGGCGACATCCTCGTCTTCCGGACCGGCCATCACCGCCGCCGCCTCGACCTTGGAGCCTGGGACAACAGGATGCCCCCGCTCGGGGCAGGGAAAGCGGGGCTGCACGTCGATACCGCCAGTTGGATGTTCGAACGGCGAATCGCGGCGTTCCTCCCGGACGGCGACGGAGAGACCGTCCCCAGCAACGTCGAGGGCATTCATTACCCAATTCATGCCCTTCAGGTGACGGCCATGGGATTGTTCGCCGCAGACAGCCTCCAACTCGAGGACCTATCGATCGCATGCGAGGCCGAGGGCCGCTGGGAATTCCTGGTCGTTGGCTTACCGCTCCGCCTGCCGCGTGGGACCGGATCGCCCTGGAACCCGATCGCGATCTTCT
>JACCWY010000070.1 GCA_013697395.1 Chloroflexota bacterium
GCGTCGTCCGTTGACGAGCCGCACGGGGAATTCACGTGGACATAGCCGCCGACGATGTTGGGCGCCGTGGGAAAGATGTGCAGCTCGGCACCGCCATCCACATCTCCGGCGGACCCGCCAGCGCACACCGGCTGAAGCGCAACAAGGGAGCTTGAATTTGAGTTGCGGGCAACGTTCGCGGCCGTCGCGTCCGTCCGAACGGTGGCCTGGTTCTGTCCGAAGATGCGCCCAAAGAACGCAACGTGGCGCTGGGTGATGATCACCTGCACGTGACCGGGGGTCGCGGAGTGCGGACCCGAGATCGGCGGCGAGTGGACTCGGAGGTCGCCCGCCGCCCGGGCGGCATCACACGTGGCATTGTCGGTCGCGAAGAATCCGTTCTCCTTCGCGTAGAAGCACGCGTCGGCGTTCATCTGCGGTTGAACCGTGAGTGGATTTACGGCGTCGCCCGTGATTGGGTCCTTGAGCCACCGAGCGGCAGCGACTGCCCCAGGGTCGGCCGCATTCTGCTCCTGCCTTCGGAGCATCCAGGACATCCCCAAATCCACGACGATAGCGGCGATTCCGAGAATGACGATCATGGTTGCAGCCGTGATGATCAGTACCTGACCGCGCGGCGCTGAGCGAGCGGTTGCGGTGTTCATTGCTGGCGCTCGATAGCCTCGGTCACGACGGCCCTCAGCGTGACCTGATTGGGAATGAGAAGGAAGCCGGACATCGGGGGCTGCCACTGGTAGCAGGCGTAGATGGTCACGGTGTTTGCCACCGGTCGCCCAGGCGCTTCGGACGCGGCGCTCGCCTGATCGGTGGTCGGCAGGCCACTCTGGCACGGAATGCCACTGGTGTCGACAGTCGGATCCCGCCCATCGATGTGGCATTGGACGAAGACGCTCTCGGCCTCCGTGAAGGTGGTGGGAACGCCGGCGATGTCGTACTCGCCCGGTGGCGGGGCATCCCACGCGCCGGTGCCTCCGGCAAGGCGATACCCAGACCAGCAGGCAGCGAACTGGATAGCTCCGGGAGTCATCCCGGAGACCACACCGCGCGCGGCACCGGTCATGAACGGCCAGCCGGCCTCCGGGCGGTCGCACCGCGAGTACGAGAGGGGCGGGTTGCTGAGTGGCTGATACGGCAGTCGAGGCACCGTCGGGCACTGCGCTGTGGCGCTGTGGATTGCGGCGTACCGTGCGGCCTCTCTCGCCGTGTTCGACAGCTGTTGCTGGTAGAAGACTCCGATCCCAAGCACGATGATGCCCATGACGACCATGAGGAAGAGAGGCAAGACCAGCGCGGTCTCCACCAGCGTCTGTCCGGACCTGCCGCTGCTCGGGCGCATCAGTAGTCCGCCACGGTGAATGCTCGGTCCTTTTGCAGCCAGATGTCGCCCAAGCTGAGGCCATTCGCGAGGGGAAGCTGGATATCCTGCAGGTTGAACAACGTTGTAAACCGGTAGCAGACGCGCACCTCCACGTATGGGAGGCCGTCGGTAGGCCCGACCGGAGGCCAGACATGCGACCACCCTTGAAGGGCATCGCACTCCGGCGGAGCGGTACTCCTTTCCGTCCCGCACCAGCCGCCGGCCTCGTACCCTGGTAGCTCGGCGTCGTCGTCGTAGATGCACACTGCCACCGCCGGCATCGTGCAGGTGCTGCCGCTCTGAACGCGATTCGGGAGGCGCTCAGCTTCGCCGCAGACGGCTTCCAGGGCGACGGCGTGAATGCGAGCGTATTCGGTGCTCGTCAGCACGCCGAGACCGCGCTTGAGCTGAAGGTATTCCTGGGCCGCAGCCTCGGCCCCGTTACGAGCCGCGGCTTCCATCACGATGCTGGCCTGGAAGACGCGGCCGAAGTCGGCGATGCCAAGGAATCGGCAGCACCAGGGCGAACTCAACCAGCGACTGGCCGCGCCGAGACGGCGCTGCCGTTGCGTCAGGCTGAGAAGGTACGACTGCGTCCGACATGGTGTGGGCACGATGTCGGGTGCTCCGGCGCGCCAAGGGCGATGGCGTCGCTGGCCCCCTGAAAAGTGCGTGTGCTCCCTTCCGTAGAGGCGGTACGTTAGTACCAGTCCTTCTCCCTGACTACCGGTTGTGATCTCGTTCGGTGCCCCGGTGCACCGCAGTTCCGGGGCGTATGGGGACTGAGGTGGGGAGCGGTGCGGACTTGTGAGAATCGCACTGTAATCCGCGAACCTTGCGATTCACCTTACCGAGGGCCCGGATAGACTCGGAGCGTGACGGAGCGCGTCCTCGTCCTGCCCAGGGCCGACGTCCCAGGCGGCTGTGACTTCCACGGGATCCGAGCGGCCAGGGCGGGCCAGCTCGAGGATCTGCGCGCGACGATCGGGGCGAGCGGCCGCTACCTCGAGCGCGCCGTCGCCGAAGACGACCCGACCCACAAGCAGGTCATCCCGTACGTCGTCGTCCGCGACGCCGATCGCGTCTTCCTCATGCGCCGGACCGACGCGGGCGGCGACCCGCGCCTGCACGGGAAGGCCAGCATCGGGGTCGGCGGGCACCTGAGTCCCGTGGACGAGGGCGGCGACGCGCTCATGTCCGGCCTGCGCCGAGAATGGGTGGAGGAGCTCGAGACCGATTGGGAGCCGGAGTTCGAGCTCGTCGGCTTCCTGAATGACGACACGAACCCGGTGGGGGCGGTCCACCTGGGCGTCGTCTTCTCCGTGGACGCGGCCGGGCGCCCGGTCGGCGTGCGGGAGCACGACAAGCTCATCGGCGCCTTTGCCGGGACCGAAGAGCTGATCGGGTCGTGGGATCGCCTCGAAACCTGGTCACGCCTCGTGGCCGATGCGCTGGAGATGGGCCGGTCGCAGTAGCCGTCGCGCCCCGAACTCGGCTCGCCCGCCGACCGGGCATGCGGGGCACCCGGGCCTATACTCGTGAGCATGCTTCGTCGGGCGCTCGCTGCCGTGACCATGGCGCTGGGAATCGTGTGTCTCGTCGGGCCGGTCGCGGCGAATGGCGAGCAGATCGGGCGGCTCGAGCTGACCGGCGTCATCGACCAGGTGAACGCGGCCTTCGTCGAAGAGGGCCTGCGCGTCGCCGCTGACGAGGGCTCGCCGGCGGTGATCATCGTGATCGACTCGCCCGGTGGGGAGCTGACGAGCATGGACCGCATCGTCAAGGCGATCCTGGCCAGCGAGGTCCCCGTCATCGCGTGGGTCGCACCGCAGGGCGCCCGGGCCGGCTCCGCCGCAACGTTCATCACGCTGGCCGCCGACGTCGCGGCCATGGCGCCCAACACCAACATCGGCGCCGCATCGGTCGTCGGGAGCGGCGGCGAGGACCTCCCCGCGACCCTCGCGGCGAAGGTGACGAACGACGCGGTGGCGCGCATCCGCTCGCTCGCCGAAGAGCACGGTCGGAACGCGGACTGGGCCGAGTCCGCGGTGCGAGACGCGGCCAGCATCGGGGCGACCGAAGCCGTCGCCATGGAGCCGCCGGTGGCCGACCTGATCGCGGACGACCTGCCGGCCCTGCTGGCGGCGGTCGATGCCGGCGAGCGTGCCGACGGGCGCGCGTACGCGTTCAACGGCGAGGCGTTGCCCCCGCTCAGCGACCTTGCCGTGCGGGAGCTCGAGATGAACGTGGGCCAGCAGTTCCTGCACCTGCTGTCCGACCCGAACATCGCTTTCATCCTGTTCACCATCGGCTTCTACGGGATCGTGGCCGAGCTGTTCCACCCGAACTTCTTTTCCGGCATCCTCGGCGCGATCGCGATCGTTCTGGCGTTCATCGGCTCGAACGCCCTGCCGCTCAACGTGGGTGGGTTGCTCCTTATCCTCATCGGTGTCGGGCTGCTGGCGCTCGAGGTGGTCGTGGCCTCCTACGGGCTGCTCACCGTGGGCGGGGTGGTGGCACTCGTCCTTGGCGCCTTCGCGCTCTGGACCGGCGTCGAGCCTGGCGTCGAGTCGATCGACGTCTCGGTCAGCCCGTGGATCGTCGCCATCGTCGTGGCCGTCGGGGTCGTCTACGCGTGGTTCCTCGTCCGCGCCCTGCTCCAGATGCGGAGGAATGGCGGCGTGGCCAACCAGCCGGTCGCTGCCCTGGTCGGCGCGGGGGGCACTGCCCAGACTCTCATCGCCCCGACCGGGATCGCCTATGCTGGCGGCGAGAGCTGGTCGGCACGCACGCAGTCCGGCGACATCTCTGCCGGGGCGCCGGTGCGCATCGTGGGCGTCAACGGACTCGAGCTGATCGTGGAGCCGGCACCAGCCGGCGGTGGGGAAGCAACGGAGGGATAGCGAACCATGGATGAGCTGGTCGGCCTGATCCTCATTGTCGTCGGCATTGCGATCGCGCTGTGGCTGATCTTCAGCATCGTCCACATTGTCCGCGAGTACGAGCGGCTGGTGGTGTTCTTCTTCGGTCGCCTGCAGGGAGCGCGCGGTCCGGGCATCGTGCTCCTCATCCCCTTTGTGCAGCAGGCGGTCAAGGTCGACCTGCGCGAGCGCTTCCTCGAGGTGCCGCAGCAGACCTGCATCACGAAGGACAACGCGCCGATCAACATCGACTTCCTGGTCTACTCGAAGGTGTTCGATCCGCAGACGACGGTGACGGCCGTGACCGACTTCACCGGTGCATCGCAAGCGCTGGCTGCCACGACCTTGCGCGCCGTCATCGGCGACATCCCGCTCGACGACGTGCTGGCCAAGCGGGAGGAGATCAACCACATCCTGCGCGCCAAGCTCGACGAGGTGACCGAGCGCTGGGGCGTCAAGATCACCAGCGTCGAGATCCGGGAGATCGTCCCGCCGCGCGACATCCAGGACGCCATGAACCGCCAGATGTCGGCCGAGCGCAACCGGCGCGCCGTGATCACCGAGTCGGAGGGCACCCGGCAGGCGACCATCAACGTGGCTGAGGGCGACAAGCAGTCGAACATCCTGCGCGCCGAGGGTGACCGGCAGTCGCAGATCCTGCGGGCCGAGGGCTACGCTAACGCGCTGGAGACGATCTTCAACGCCGCCAAGGGCATCGACCAGAAGACCATGGCGCTCCAGTATCTCGACGCCCTCAAGGCGCTGGCCGCGGGCGAGAGCACGAAGTGGATCGTGCCGATGGAGCTCAGCGAGCT
>JACCWY010000074.1 GCA_013697395.1 Chloroflexota bacterium
CCAGACAGGTGTCATCGATCGTCCCGTCATTGGCCAGGTCCTGCTCTTCACGCTGTCCTTCTCCGCGATCTTCGTATTCCTGGGCGTATCGATCGGACTGCTGGGGGCGAACGTGTTCCGGCTCATCCCCTACGCTCGCGAGGCGACCGGCCTGCTGGTGATCCTCATGGGTCTCGCGGTCACCGGCGTGTTCGGTCCGGTGCTGTCGCGCGTGAACGTTGGCCTTCGCCTCGAGTCGCTGCCGAATGGACGCTCCACGCGCTCGATCGCGCTCGGCGCACTCTTCGCGCTGGGCTGGAGCCCGTGCATCGGGCCGGTGCTGGGCGCGATCCTGACCATGGGCGCCTCGAGCCAGGACGTCGGTGTCGCCGCCCTGCTGCTCTCCTTCTACTCACTCGGGCTGGCGACGCCGTTCGTGCTCGCCGCTGTCGCCCTCCCCCAGCTGCGTCCGATCATGATGGCCCTGGGGCGTTGGCATCGGCCGGTCGAGATCAGCGCCGGCCTGTTCATCGTGGCGATGGGGATCCTGATCTACCTCAATGCCTTCAGCCGCATGGCCAGCCTCTTCACGTGGACCATCTGAAGCCGGTTGCCACCCGCAACCGCGGACCGTCGGCGACCGTCCTGACTCGCATGGACCCCGTGACGAGCTGCGCCAGATGCTGATCGTTGCGCCCGCCCTGCTCGTGGCGGCGCTGCTCAGCCTCGTCAGCGCGGTGGTCATCGGCCTGGCGTCGGCCGTGTGGACCGAGCTGCGGCCAGCAACGACGAGCGCAGAGGGCGCAGTCGCGCTTCCTGACCAACGCGCCAGCACGTCACTGGGTTCGATCGCCCACGCCGCGGTGGCCCTGGGCCTGGCGCTGCTGGTGGCCGCGCTCATGCTCCGCGCCGTCGTCACCGGCCATGCGCCGTGGTCGAACATGTACGAGTTCAACCAGGCATTCGCGGCCGCCATCCTGGCCGGCTACCTCGGCCTCGAGCATCGGCTGCCGATCCGCGCGCTGGCGCCGCTGGTCGCTGTGCCGGCGGCTGGCCTGGTCGCCTTCAGCCTGACGCTGCCTGCCGAGGTCGTTCCCCTGCCGCCGGCGCTGCAGACGCCGTTCTTCCTCACCGTCCACGTCGGCAGTGCCATGCTGGCGTACGGCATTGCCGCCATCGCCGGTGCGGCAGCCGTGGGCGAGCTCATGCAACGTTGGCGCGGCGATCGGCTCGCCTGGCTGCCCGCGGCCGCCGTGTGCCGGGTTGCCGCCTACCGCAGCGTGGTGCTCGGGATGCCGGTGCTGACGCTGGCCATCGTCCTCGGCGCGGTGTGGGCCAACATGGCATGGCGCTCGTACTGGAACAACGATCCCAAGGAGCTGGCGGCGGCCACCACCTGGCTGGTGTATGCCGCCTACCTGCATCTCGCCGGGCGTCGCGATTACTGGGGCGCGTCGGCCCCCTGGTTCCTGCTCGCCGGCTTCGGCGCCGTCCTGTTCACCTACCTGGCCGCCAACCTGGTGATCCCCGGACAGCACAGCTATTCCGGGATCTGAGCAGGCCGGCCCGATGGCTCACAGCCTCAGCCGCAGCCGTCAGACGGGACTCGATCGCCTTGCCCGCCGCGCCGATCGGTTGCTGCGCGCGCTTGCCGATGCACGACTCGGCGTCGCTCTGCTGGTCGTGGCCGGGCTGGCCAACCTGCTGGCTGCGGCCCGGGCGGACTGGCGATGGATGCTCGACAGCCCACCCTATCTGACCGTGGTGGGCGCAATCCTCATCACCGGCGTGGCCGCGGTGGCGGTGCGCATCCCGCCCGTCTGGCGTGAGTGGCGATGGCCGGCTCCGCTGGCAAGCGGCCGGGACGTCCTGACGGCCGACCTCCCGCTGGACTGCGAGCTAACGGGGGCCGAGCGGGCGAGCATGCTTGCCGCCCTTCGCTCCGCTGGCTATCGGGTCATCGAGAAAGCCACACTGAAGGGCTGGCTGGTCGCCGGCACGCGGCGCGGCTGGTCGCGCTTCGCCGCCATCGCCAGCCACCTCAGCCTTGTGCTGCTGGTCGTCGGTGGCGCACTGGGCACCGCGTTCGCCGAGGAGAACCGCTTCGGCCTGTTCCCCGGCGAGCAGTCATTGCTCGCTGCGCCGCGTCCAGAGGCGACCTCGGCCGTGCGCTTCGACGGGCTCGATGCCGCGTTCGACGAGCGCGGCCGGCCGCTGCGCTTCGACACCCGCGTCACCTTCATCCGCGCCGGAGGGGTCGTGCGATCGCAGGTGCTGCAGGTCAACGACCCCGGCTCCTTCGACGGCTACCTGGTCCACGCCTGGACCTACGGCCCGGCGGTCGAGCTGCGCGTCGAGGACCTCGGCGGCCGGACCCTGTTCGATGGTTGGGTGGCGCTGGGTGGTTCCGCGACCGGGAATCGCGCGCCGTTCGTGGAGCTGCCGTCGCTGGGCGCAACGATCGGCGTCGAGCTCGCCAATGCCGATGCCAACCTGGCGCGCCTGATCGTTGCGGATGGGCATGGCGTGAGCGACACGATCGTCCTGGGTCCGGGCGAGCGCCGCCGGCTGGGGCCCACCCAGGTCACGCTGCGCGGCTTCGCCGCGTACGTCACCTTCCTCAGCCGCCGCGACCCGGGCATGGGCATCCTGTTCGCGGGTGGCTTCCTGCTGGCGGGCTCGCAGGCGATCGCCTTCTATCTCCCCCGCCGCCGGCTCGACCTCCGCGCGGTTACAGGTCGGCTCATCGTGCGCGTGCGCGGCGAACGCTTCGACGACGCCCGGCCTGAGCTGCAGCGCGTGTCGCGCATCGTCGAGCGAGCGCTGTCACAGCGCGATGGTGGCGGATGAGCACGTCCGCCGATCGGCCGCCGCGACGCAACAAGCGCGCGTCGCTGCTGTGGGTCTCCGGCCTGCTGGCCCTCACCGCGCTCCTGCTGGTGCTCGTGCTTCTGCCGCTCGGCCGGGGGTCCGTCACGGGTCGCGGCAGCCTCGTCGGTAAGCCGGTGCCGATCCTCGAGGCCGTCGACCTGGCGGGCAAACGCTGGACCATGACGGCGGGCGAAGGGCGGCTGACCTGGATCAACTTCTGGGCGACGTGGTGCCCTCCGTGCCGTACCGAGATGCCGATGATGCAACGCCTGGCGGAGGCGTATGGTGATCGGCTCCTCATCCTGGGTGTGGACTATGGCGAGGAGCCCGGCGCCGTGCGCGACTTCGTCGACCGCTACGGCATCACCTATCCC
>JACCWY010000098.1 GCA_013697395.1 Chloroflexota bacterium
CACGGACGCTGCGCTCGCTGGAGCAGCTGGGCTACCCCGCCTACGAGATCATCGTCGTCGACGGGTCGCGGTGCTCCGAGACCGCCGACGTCGTCCGGGACGGCTTCGCCGGCATTCGCTACTTCCATGTGGGCGGGCACGGCAAGTGCGTCGCGCTCAACGTCGGCATCGGCGCGGCACGCGGGACCATCGCCGCGTTCACCGACGACGATGTCCGCGTCGACCGATATTGGCTCGCCGAGCTCGTCGCCGCGTTCGACGACGACCGGATCGCCTGTGTCACGGGCCTCGCGCTGCCCATGGAGCTTCAGACCAGGGCGCAGCTCTGGTTCGAGGAGTCGGGGGGCTTCACGAGCGGCTTCGAACCACGGACGATCGGTCTCGACCTGCCGCGCGAGCCCGGCTCCCTCCTCCCCTACGCGACCGGGAAGATCGGGGCCGGCGTCAACATGGCGTGGCGGACGCAGACTCTTCGGGACCTCGGAGGGTTCGACGTGGCACTGGAAACGCTGAGTCCGCCCTGGCCGCCCGGAGCCGGTCACGGCACCGCGGCGGAGGACCTCGCCGCGTTCTTCGACGCCCTGGTCGCCGGGCAACGGATCGCCTTCGAGCCGGGCGCGGTCGTCTTTCACGAGCACCGCCGGACCTATGACGAGCTGGCGGCCCAGCTCTACTGGCACGGCATCGGGCTGAGCGCCTACGTCACGCGCTGCCTGGCGACGCGACCGGCGCTGATCCCGTCCTTCCTGCGCCGCGTCCCGCGCGGGCTGGCGTACGGGTTCGGCGGATCCTCGCCGCGCAACCGTCAGAAGTCGGCCGACTTCCCGCGCGCGTTGACGTTCGCCGAGTGGCGGGGTGCCATGGTCGGCCCGTTGGCGTACGTGAAGGGCCTTTCAGTGGCCAGGCGGATCCGCGCCGCGCAGGCCGAGGGGCCAGGCATCGCCTTGAGCGGCAGCGCATCCCAGTGAGCGACCCATGATGAGCAGCGACCACAGCGCCCGAGCCCGCTGGGCCATCAGGGTCGCCGCCAGCCGGCACGTGCCCGTCTACCGGAGCTCGTACGCGCTCATCCTCACCACCGGCCTGAACGCCGTCATGGGCGTCCTCTTCTGGGTGGCGGCGGCGCGGCTGTACCCCACCGACGTCGTCGGGCTGGGGGCCGGCGGCATCAGCGCGCTCCAGCTGGTCGCCACCATCGGGTGGGTCGGCCTGATCTTCACCATCATGCGGTACGTCCCCGTCGCCGGCACGGCACGAAGGCGCCTCGTCCTCGGCGTCTACGCCACCGGCGTCGGCATGGCGGTCGCGGCGGCGGCGCTCTTCACGGCGACGCTGACGGGTCGGCTGAACGTCGGCTTCGTGACCGACGGGCGGGCGAGCACCTTCGCCTTCTGTGCCGCCGCGGCGGTCTGGGTCGTGTTCACGCTGCAGGACGGCGCGCTCATCAGCCTCCGGCGCGCCCCGTGGGTCCCCGTCGAGAACCTCCTCTACGGCACGCTCAAGCTGATCCTGCTGGTGGCGCTCTCGGCCGTGGCGACGCCGTGGACGCTCCTGGGCGCCTGGGTCGGCGCGGCGGCGATCGTCGCCCTCATCGTGAACGCGTTCCTGTTCGGGCGACTGCTCGGCGCGACGACGGACGCGCCGGGGCTGCCGTCGGCGCGCGGGATCGCCCGCTTCTCGGCCGGCCACACCGGAGCGGCGTTCATCGCGTTCGTGCCCGACTTCCTCGTGCCACTGCTCATCCTGGCGTACCTGGATGCCGGGGCGAACGCGTACTACTACGCGGCCTGGAGCGTCGGGCTGTCGATCCGGGCGCTGGCGGTCAACATCGCCGACGCGCTGATCGTGGAGGCGGCCTACGGGCAGGAGACGTTCGCCCGCCTGCTCCGAATGGTCGGCCGGCTGTTCGCCGTGCTCCTCGGCCCGCTGATCCTCGTGATGCTCGTCGGGGCAGCGCCGATCCTGCGGATCTTCGGCGCGGCGTATGACGACGAGGCCACGGCCCTGCTCCGGTACTTCGCCCTCAGCCTCGTGCCGTTCACGATCGTCACGTTGGCCCTCGCCCTCGACCGGGTGCGGGAGCGCTTCGCCGACGCGCTGCTGATCACCTCCGTGGGCACCATGACCGCGGTCGGCCTGGACATAATCCTCATCCCGCGTCACGGAATCACTGGCGCCGGTGTCGGATGGCTCGTGGGGCAGTCGCTGGCAGCGCTCGTCGCGATCCGGACGTTGCGCAAGGAGCTTCCCGACGCCCGTCTCCGCGGCCGAGGCAACCGACCCCGTGACCCACAGCTCGCCCGATCTCCTGTGAGGATGTCGAGGTGAGCAACCCTCATCCGGACATCTCGGTGGTCATCTGCGCCTTCACCGAACGCCGGTGGACCGACCTCACGCGCGCCATCGAGTCGGTCGCGGGGCAGACCCTGGCGGCGCACCAGGTCATCCTGGTCATCGACCACAACGATGCGCTGCTGCGGCGTGCGACCGCGGCATGGCCCGACGTCCTGGTCGTGCCGAACCGAGAGCAGCAGGGCTTGTCCGGGGCGCGCAACACCGGCGTGTCGGCCGCGACCGGCTCCATCGTCGCCTTCCTGGACGACGACGCGACGGCGGAGCCGCGATGGCTGGAACTGCTCGCGGCGGGCTACGGCGAAGCCGGCGTGCTCGCCGTCGGCGGCGCCGTGGAGCCGGCCTGGTTCCATCAGCGACCGCGCTGGTTCCCGCGCGAGTTCGACTGGGTGGTGGGCTGCACGCATTCCGGCATGCCGCGCGAGCCCCGGCCCGTGCGCAATCTTGTGGGCGCCAACATGTCGATCAGGCGCGACGTGCTGCTCGAGGTCGGCGGATTCGATCACGGCATCGGCCGCGTCGGCGCCGTCCCGGTCGGCTGCGAGGAAACCGAGCTCTGCATTCGCGCCCAACAGCGGCGCGGAGGCACCGTGCTGTACGTGCCGCAGGCTCGGGTCCACCACAGGGTCGGGCCTGAGCGCACGACGATCAGGTACTTCCTGTCGCGTTGCCGGGCCGAGGGGATCTCGAAGGCACTGGTGTCCAGCCTCGTCGGGGCTCGCCACGGCTTGGGGGCGGAGCGCTCCTACGTCAGGACGACGCTCACCACCGGCGTCGCGCGCGGGCTCTTCGGCGC
>JACCWY010000123.1 GCA_013697395.1 Chloroflexota bacterium
CTCCGGCTCCGGGAGCGCATCGCCGACGCCACCCTGGTGGTGGACGCGCTGCTCGGCTCGGGAGCCTCGGGGCCCCTGCGCGAGCCGATCTCGACCGCCGTCGACCTCATCAACGCGACGCGCACGCATGCGCTCGCCGCGGGCCGGCCCTGCTCGGTGCTGGCGGTCGACGCGCCCACCCGCATCGACCTCACCGGCGGCTCGCGCTCGACGCCGGTCGTGGCCGCGGACCTGACCGTCACGTTCCACCGCGCCAAGGCCGGCTTCGCGCTCGACCGCGAGGCTCGCCGGCTCGCCGGCCGGTACCTCGTCGCGCCGATCGGGATCCCGCTGGAGGCCGAGGATGGCATCGTGCCACCCGACGGCGAGTTTCCGCCGGGCCGCATCACCGAGATCAACTGGCAGGAGCCGGTCGAGCGAGCCGATGCCGCTCACCGCGCCGGCGGAGGTGTCGCGGCAGGGCCGGGCCGCACGGACTGATCGGCCGCACGGATGCCATCGAGTGCGCTGTGCCCGAGCCCGCTGCCCCAAGTACCATTTGACGGATGTTCGACTACGCCGAAGCAGCGGTGGAAGCCGCGCTGGCGGCCGGAGCGCGCTACGCCGACGCGCGGGTCATGGACCGCCGTCATGAGTCGATGGGCGCCCGCAACGGCGAGGTCGAGGAGCTCACCCAGGAGGCGTCGGTCGGCATCGGCGTCCGTGCCCTCATCGGGTCCGGCTGGGGGTTCTACTCGACCGCCGACCTCACCCGAAGCGCGGCAGCGCAGGCGGGCGCGCAGGCGGCCGCCATCGCCCGGGCGTCGGCGTCGGTCCCCGCGTTCGACCTCGAGCTGACACCCGTCGAGGCACGCCAGGACAGCTGGGCCAACGAGGTCCGCGAGGATCCGCTGGCAGTCCCGCTGGCCGAGAAGGGCGACCTCCTGGTGGCGGCCACCCGCACCATGAAGGAGCATGGCGCGGATGTCGCGCTCGCCGCTTACGACGTGTGGGACACGACGAAGTGGCTCGTCAGCAGCGAGGGCCACCGGATCGATCAGCACATCGTGGAATGCGGCGCTCAGATGAATGCCACCGCCAACGGCGAGAGCGAGACGCAGCGGCGCAGCTATCCGGGCATCCGCGGCCAGTACGGCACCCGGGGATGGGAGCTGGTGCGCGAGCTGGACCTCGAGGCGAATGCGGCACGGATCGCGGAGGAGGCCCGGGCGCTGCTCACCGCTGCGGCCTGCCCCAGCCACGACGCGATCGACCTGATCATCGGCTCCGAGCAGATGGCGCTCCAGATCCACGAGTCGGTCGGCCACGCGGTCGAGCTCGACCGCATCCTCGGCTGGGAGGCGGCCTTCGCCGGCACCTCGTGGCTGGACCTGGGCCAGATCGGGAGGATGCGGTTCGGCTCCGAGCTCATGAACGTCACCGCCGACGCAACCCTCACCGGAGCGCTCGGCTCCTTCGGCTACGACGACGAGGGGACGCCGGCGCACCCGGTCGACATCGTGCGCGACGGCACGTGGGTCGGCGTCCTCTCGGGGCGAGACAGCGCAGCCCGCGCCGGCCTGCCCGAGTCCGGCGGTGCGGTCCGCGGGGACGGCTACAACCGCCTGCCGATGGTGCGCATGACGAACGTCGGCCTCCTCCCCGGCACGAGCAGCCTCGAGGAGATGATCGCAGCCACCGATGACGGGATCCTGGTCGACACGAACCGATCCTGGTCGATCGACGACAAGCGGCTCAACTTCCAGTTCGGCTGCGAGATCGGCTGGGAGATCAAGAACGGCAGGCGGGGCCGGATGGTCAGGAACCCGACCTATACCGGCATCGGCCCGCGCTTCTGGGGCTCCCTCGACATGCTCGGCAACGAGTCCGAATGGAAGTTCTGGGGGACGCCGAACTGCGGAAAGGGGCAGCCCGGGCAGATCGGCCACACCGGGCATCCATCTGTGCCATGCCGCTTCCGCGGCGTGCGCGTGGGCGTCACCGGATGAGCGACCGGCTGCTCGACGTCTGCGAGCGCCTCCTCGCCCGCGTTGGCACCCAGGCCGAGGCCGAGGTCACTGTCACCGCCGGCACCGATGCGCTGACTCGGTTCGCCACCAGCTTCATCCACCAGAACGTGACCGATGCGGTCCGGCGTGTCCGCCTTCGCGTCGCGCTCGACGGTCGGGTCGCCGAGTCGGCTGGGAACCAGGACGATGACGAGGCTCTGTCCCGCCTGGTCGGGTCTGCGCTCGACGCCGCCCGCCTGCGGCCGGTCGATCCCGGCTGGCCGGGCCTGGCGCCGCCCTCACCGGCCCTGTCGATCGATCATTGGAACGAGGCGACCGCGCACGCCGAGCCCCAGGAACGCGCGCGGCGCATCGGCGCATTCGTCCGTGCCGCCGATGGCCTCGAGACGGCCGGCTTCTGCTCGACCACCGGCGAGACGGTCGCCTTCGCCAACTCGGCCGGCAGCCGGCTCACCGGCAGGACGAGCGTCGCGAACCTGGACGGCATCGCGCGCACGGCCACGTCGGATGGGAGCGGTCGCGCGTCGTCGGTTCGCCTCGCCGACCTGGATGGCAGCGTCGTCGGCGCCGAGGCGACTCGGCGCGCACGGGAGTCCGCGGAGGCCGGTGACCTGGGGCCGGGACGTTACGAGGTCGTGCTCGAGCCGGCCTGCGTCGTCAACGTGCTCAGCTTTCTCGCGAACTACGGCTTCAACGGCCGAGCGGTTGAGGAGGGCAGGTCCTTCGCCCGCATCGGCGAGCCGCAGTTCGACGCATCGTTCTCTTTGGCGGATGACTTCGGGCACCCGATGGCGGTCGGCATCGGATTCGACGCCGAGGGAACGCCGAAGCGCCGCGTCGATCTCGTTCGCGGCGGTGTCACGAGCGGGCTGATCCACGATCGGCGGACGGCGAAGGCGCTCGGTGCCGAGTCGACCGGCAATGCGGTCGCCGGCGCCGGTCCATGGGGCGCGCTGCCGGCGAACCTGGTCGTCGAGCCGGGATCCAGGTCGCGAGGGGAGCTGATCGCCGCCGTCGCCCGAGGCATCCTCGTCACCGACTTCTGGTACACCCGCATCCTCGACCCGCGGACGCAGGTGGTGACCGGCCTCACTCGGAACGGGGTCTGGCTAATCGAGGACGGCCGCGTCGTGCGCCCGGTGACAAACATGCGGTTCACCCAGTCGTTCATCGAGGCGCTCGGGGCCGACCAGGTGCGAGGCATCGGCTCCGATCTCACCCTCGTGGGTGGGGCGACATTCGGCTACGGCGCCTACGTGGTGCCATCGCTCCACCTGGCGTCCTGGAACTTCACCGGCGGCGCCAGGGGATGAGGCCTTGGGCTCCGCGCTCGAAACATCGAGCGATCTTCACGTGGGCCGATGGTGCGCGCGACTCTCGCGCTATGTCGAGCACCTGCGAGCGTGAGGGGCGCCTCCACGTGCATTTCCTGCACGCGGGCGCTCGATACATCGAGCATTCGACACGTGGCGAGGACCTTCTGTGAAGGACGCTCGATCTATCGAGCGCTGGTCCCTGGCCGGTGGAGCGGGACGCCGGCCGCGCACAGCTCGCAGGCGTCCGCCTCCCACGACGGGATCTCGATTCGCCCCAGCGAGTGAAGCGGCAGCCCCAGCTCAACCGGCTCGACGGACCGATCCACCATGACGGCCGCGGCGACTGGCTCGACGCCTGCCGCGCGCACCGCATCGGCCGTCTCGACCAGGGATGCGCCTGTGGTCAGGATGTCGTCGACCAGCGCGACGCGCTCATGCGGGCCAACACCCCAGCTTCGACGCAGCGCCCGCCCGCCGGCAGGGACGGGCTCGGCGAAGGCCGCCCGCACCGATCCGCTCAACTGACGCGCCGTCTCGAACGAGAGGAGCACGCCACCCGTGGTCGGCCCCACGACCAGGGTGGGGGCGTGGGGTGCCAGCGCCTCGGCCAAACGGCGGCAGATCTCCACGCCGTAGCGCGGATGCTGGAGGACGAGGAACTTCTCCAGGTAGCGGCCGGCGTGGCGGCCGGACTTCAGGAGGAAGTGGCCGTCGAGCAGCGCGCCGGCATCGGCGAACAGGGACTCGACCGTCGCCTCGCGCAGGGACGCATCGGTCATTCGTAGACGGCGGAGAAGTCGACCGCCGGGTAGCGCTCGGCGAGCGCCTCGGTCACCCAGTGCAGCACGTCGGCGGGATCGTAGAAGGCGGCGATCGTCTTCGCCTCCGTGACGGCCAGGCCCTCGCGGCGCGCCTCGACCGTGCCCAGCACCTCCTCCGGCCGGTCCGACAGGTCGAGCGAGGTCTCGAAACGACCATCGGCACGCAGAATGAGCACGTCGTCGAGCTCGTCGAGGAGAGGGAGGTCACCGGTGCGGCGCAGCACCTCCTCGGCGTTTGCGGTGAACTCGCGCAGGAGCTGACCCTGTGCGGTGCCGAGCTGGGTGCGGTACGCATCGGCCAGCTGCCAGAGCCGCTGGGCCGCCAGGGTCTCCTGCTGGGTGGACGGCAGCCCGGCCTCCCAGTCGTCGCCGACCGCGCCCTCCACCAGCTCCTCCTGGCCGGCCAGCTCGTCGGCGGCCACCAGGTGAGCGGGCGCGTCGCGCGCGGCCTCGATCAGCCAGCCGTAGACGTCGGCCGGGTTGTACAGCTCGATCAGCTCGCTGATCGTGTCGACCAGCTGCTCCTGGTCGTACCACTCGTGGTCGGCCGGGTCCTGGTACGTGAGCCGCGTGGTCCACGTCTCGTCGACCGGGTGGTAGAGCAGGTAATCCTGCTCGTTCTCGACGAGCTTGATCGGGCCGATCTCACGCAGCCGATCGCGGTTCTGGTCCAGGAATCGGCGCAGCTGCTCGGTCGACTCGTACAGGAAGTCGCGGCGCTCGAGCTCGGCCTCGGCGGCAAGCTCGCGAAGCGCGACGAGGCGGGGGCTCGACGACAGCGGCGGGCTCACGGCTTGAACACGAAGTCGGGTCCCATCCGCTCGCGCAGGAAGATCGTGTGCTTCTTGTCGAACACCGATTCGGCCGCGCGATGCCCCAGTCCGCGCATCGCCGGATCCGCGTAGAGCCTGTCGAGCACCGCGTAGTTCGGCAGATCCAGGATGAGGACGTTGTCCCAGGTCGACCCCTCGGTCACGTTGAACCAGCCGACGAATCGAATGCCGTATTTCTCCTCCGTCTCGCGCGCCCGCTTGGGGAAGAGGTGCCGCATCCCGCGCTTGAAGACCATGTCGCGGCCCTTGCGCACGTTGAAGAACGTCACCATCAGCGGCATCAGGGTTCCCTCCCGGCCAGGCGGCTGGTCGCCAGGCCGATGACGATGCCGATCGCGGCGCCCAGCCCCAGCCCCAGCCCCAGGTTGTTCATGGCCACTCCGAGCGCCGCTCCGACGCCGATGCCGATGGCGACCCATGCGCCCAGCGCGGTCGGCCGGCGATCAGGTGTTGTCATCGGTCCGATCCTCCTCGGTGGTGATGACCCGAGTCTGCGTTCTGGCGACACCTGTCCGCCGGTCCCTGCCGCGACGCCGGTCGGCGAAGAAGACTCGGAGCAGGAAGACGCTCGTCATGCTCACGAAGAAGAGCAGGACGAGGTCGATGACGAGGAGCGTTGCCAGCAGCCATACCGGCCAGTTGAACGTGAAGAGGCCGACCGGGATGAGCAGCAGGATGGCGGCGAACAGGATCGCCTGCGTGACGAAGCATCCGAAGCCTGGGCCCTCGTTCGGGTCGAGATCCTCGTTGTAGCGAACGGACAAGCCAATCCTCGTCTGTGGTGAGCGGCGAGTGGCGGCCGCATCGTCCCATATCCGCGCCCCGGGTGCGGCTAGGACCGATAGGTCAGGCGTCCCTCGGCGACCGTCAGCCGCACGACGCCGGGCAGCTCCATTCCCAGGAGTGGCGTATTTGCCGATCCGGATGCCAGCGCCGATGCCTCGACACGCCATCGGGAGTCCGGATCGAAGACGACGAGGTCGGCGGCCTGGCCGATCGCGAGGCTTCGACGCTCTCCGATGATCTCGGCTGGGCGGATCGAGAGCGCCGCAACGAGGGCGCCGAGCTCGAGCTTTCCAGCCGAGACCGCGGCGAGCCCGAGCGAGAGCGCCGTCTCGAGCCCGATCAACCCGGGCGCCGCCTCGTCGAACGGGACGAGCTTGCGCTCCTGCGAGTGCGGCGCGTGGTCGGTTGCGATGGCGTCGACCGTCCCATCGGCAAGGCCGGCGATGAGGGCGAGCGCGTCCCTCGGCGACGCCAGGGGCGGGTTGACGCGGCAGTTGCCGTCGTAGGCGCGATCGGCGTCGAGCGCGACCTCGCCGGCATCGTCCTCCCATGAGAAACGGCGCGACCCCGCGACCCACGCGTCGGTCAGGGCCAGATGGTGCGGCGTGACGTCGCAGGTCACCGCGAGGCCTCGCGCGCGGGCGCGCCGCACGGCATCGAGGGCCGCGGCCGTCGAGAGGTGGGTCAGGTGCAGCCGCGCCCCGGTCTCGGCGGCCAGTGCGATGTCCCGCTCGACGACGGTCAGCTCCGTGCTCGCGGACCACCCGCTCAATCCGAGCCGGGTGGCCGTGCCACCCGCGCGCATGACGCTGCCGGTTGCCAGCGAGGCGTCCTCGGCGTGCTCGATCAGTGGCAGGCCCAGCCCGTGAAGGTAGCCGAGTGCCGCGCGCGCGAGGCGCGGCGACGGAACGGCGGAACCGTCGTCCGAGAATCCGACGGCACCGGCATCTGCCATGGCACCAAGGTCCGCGAGGGCCTC
>JACCWY010000135.1 GCA_013697395.1 Chloroflexota bacterium
CGCCAGTGTCGCCCCGGCGATCAGCAGCGGACGCCGTCCCCGTCGATCCGACTCGCGCCCGCTCCACGGCCGAAGGAGGAGCGCTGTGACGCTGAATGCGCCGACCGCGATCCCGACGCGGACCGGATCGGCGCCCAGCGACCGCGCGCAAAGAGCGGGGTGACCAGAATCAGCATCCCGGCCGACGTGAAATACGCCAGCTCCGCGATGCCGAGCGCGACGAACGGTCCCGTGAAGAGCCGAGGCTCGGTCGCGCCGAGGCTCCCGGGCGATTCCATGTCGCGGCACAGAATAGCCCTCAGGGCGGCGCCACGGCGGCGGTATCCGGTCAGTCACGCGCCCTTCCTACGGCCGCGTTTTCAACCAGCCTCGCGGAACATGGCGAGGTGGACCACCCGGCTCGCGACAGCTCACATGTCGCAGACCGTCAGGATCGATGCTGGTTTACGACGACGATGACGTTGCGCAGGCCCGCCGGATTGCGTTTATCGATTCGGTCGATCGCCCTGGCGATGGCTCCCGGCTTCATGTCCCGGGTCGCATCTCCCTCGGCGAGGACGATCAACAGCCCGGCGTGATGGGCACCGGATCGGGCCAAACCGATGAAGTCATCTGCGTTCCTCGTCAGCACCGGCGCATCGTGCCACTGAGCGAAGTCCCACACCTCCTGGTCGGCGAGACCCTTCTCGAGGATGACCACGTCGTGGCCGGCGTTGCGAAGTCGGTTCAGCAGCTCCTCGCTTCGCACGTCCTCGTCAACGCACAGCCGCACGCGTAACTCGCCTACGCGTTCGAGACGGGGCGTCAGCGATCGACAGCATGCTGGTCGCGAGAAGACGCTCTTCCATTTCCTCGGCAGCGACCAGCTCAATATTCTCGGCGGCGTAGCGCTGCGCCTCCAGCACTGCGGCCACGGGCAGCTCGTACTCCTTCGCTGCGCGCTCGGTCGACCATCGGGCCAGCGGCCCTTGCCGATGAGGCGCATGACCGGTCCGCCGGGGCCCCCGAACGGCGAGTGGCACATCTTGCATCGGGGCGCGCTCGGGATCGTCCGCCAGAAGCGCCGCAGGCGACGCAGCCGGCGGCCGGCCTTGAGGTCGGCGCGACCCATGCGCCCGGCATCGGTGTCAGACGGCGGTGGCGGAGCGTTCTGGGAGGAAGGGTTCATCGGCTGGCTCATTGTCGCGGCCACCGCAAGACGCACTGCTCTGCCGGCGTCGCATATACGGAATATACGATGGTGATGCTCGGACGCTGGCTCAGGACGGCCGAAGGTCCGCGATCCGCTGCTCGGTGCGCGCCGTGGCTACCAGGTTCCCCTTGCGCCGATAGCGGTCGAGGGCCGCCGTGAACGCCTCGCGCGCCTCATCCGGCCGACCGGCCATGCGCAGCACCTCACCCAGGGCATCCAGAGCGTCTCCGTGCGCGTTGAGGAACTCCCCGCTCTCGCGCAGGGCGACCGCTTCGAGCGCGACCCGCTCGGCCGC
Source organism: Chloroflexota bacterium (assembly GCA_013697395.1). Lineage (GTDB taxonomy): Bacteria > Chloroflexota > Limnocylindria > QHBO01 > QHBO01 > JACDBZ01. The sequence goes on from JACCWY010000135.1 coordinate 1,488, forward strand.
ATCCAGCTCACCGCGATGGGCGAGAATCAGCCCCATCACCTGGCGGCCCAGCGCCTGGGATTCCTGGTCGCTGGCCGCGGATGTGTCGAGGGTGATGCGCGCATAGCGCTCGGCCTCGTCCCAGCGCCCCAGCCCGACGAGCGCCATGCCGACGTGCCCGGCTGCGGTCGACGAGAAGGCCTGGTCGCCGGTCGCGGCCATCGCCTCGTAACTGGGACGCCCCACCTCGTACGCGCGCTCGGGGTTCCCGGCCAGCAGCTCCAGCGGCGCCAGGAAGTGGCCGCCGGTACTGTCGGCGATCTGCACGAGGCCAATCTCCCGGGCGAGCCGGTCGGCGCGGGCCATGTCGGCGCGCCCCTCGTCGAAGTCGCCGCGCATCGCCTTCAGCCCGCCGATCGCTCGAGTGGCGCCCGCTTTCAGGCCGCGTCGACCGGGATCGTCGGCGATCAGGCGCTCGATCCGGGGGATCGCCTCGTCGACCGGGGTTGGACCCCAGAAGAGGCACCCTTGCAACCAGCCTGCCAGGCGGGCCCTTCGCTCGGTCTCCGGCAGCGGCGTGCGCGCCAGCGCCGCCGTGAGCCGTCGCTCGGCATCCGTCACGCGGCCCTGGAAGAACAGGTGAGATCCCACCATGTACGTCGCCAGCGCCCAGCCCGCGAGATCGCCCGCGCTGTCCAGGAACGCCACCAGCTCCTCGGCGCGGGCGACGACGTCCTCCGGTTCGAGCGACTCGAGCGAGCTGCGGATCTCGAGCAGGCCGATCTCGGCACGAGCCGAGCCGACGGCGTCGTTCGCGGCGCGGTACGCATCGATCGCCTCGGTGAAACGTTCGGCGGCCACGCGAACATCGGACTGCGCCGCGAGCACCTCGCCGAAGCGCTCGAGGAACCTGGGCCGGGATGGGTCGTCGCCGATGAGCTCCACCGCGCGCTCCAGCAGGGGCCGGGAGCCGCTGAAGTCGCCGCGCTCCAGGGCGCGGATCCCCGCCGAGCCCAGGTAGTGCGCGGCGCGCCGCCCGAGATCCGCCGCGTCGCCATCGGAGAGCGCCAGCTCCGAGCGGTAGCTGTGCGCCCGCTCCAGGTGATGGCCGAGGATCTCCTCGTACTCGGTGCGCCGCTCGCCGACGGCCGACTCGAGCCAGTCCGCGAAGCGCTCTTGCAGCTCCGCCCGCGCCTGCTTCGGCATGGCGTCGTAGGCCGCATCTCGGATGAGGAGGTGCCGGAAGCGATAGGCCGCGTCGCCGCCGAATGCCGATCGATCCGGGCGCAGGAGCTCCTTGCGCATGAGTCCCAGCAGGTGCGACGGCACCTGGGTGCGAAGGCGATCCGGCACCAGCGCCGCCACGGCACTCGCGTGGAAGACCTTGCCCTCCACGGCCCCGCACTCCATCACCGACCGCTCGGGGCGCTCCAGCCGATCCAGGCGTGCCGCCAGCAGGGCCTGGATGGTCGGGGGAACCGTGATGCGACGCAGGTCGCGGGCCGCGGTCCAGCTGCCGTTCGAGCGAACCAGCGAGCCGTCGTCGATCAGCATCGCCAACAGCTCCTCCACGAAGAGCGGGTTGCCGTCCGCCGCGTCGGTGATCTGCCGCCGCAGATCGGGCTCCAGGTCGGCGTGGCCCAGCAGGTTGATGATCAGCTCGTCCGATTCGTCCGAGCTCAGCGGCTCGAGCTGGAGCGTCGTGGCCGCCAGCTTGCCGCCGCCCCAGGCGGGACGGATCTCGAGCAGCTCCTGCCGGCCCACGCACAGCAGGAAGATCGCTGCGTCGCGGGACCAGTCGGCGATGTGCTCGACGAGGTCCAGCAGGCTCGGCTCCGCCCAGTGCACGTCGTCGAGCACGAGGACCAGCGGCCGCTCGTGGGCCAGCGCCTCGAACAGCCGGCGGACCGCCCAGAAGGTCTCTTCCGGGTCCGGCGCTCCCTCGCCCAGGCCGACCGTCTCCGCCACCCGGGCGACGATCCGCTCGCCATCCGGCGGTCCGGTCCCCGTGGCCGCCACCAGCGTGGCGATCTTCTCGCGCGCCTCCCCCGGCCCGTCGTCGTCGCCGATGCCCGCCGCCTGGTGGACCATTTCGCGCACCGGCCAGAACGTGATCCCCTGCCCGTACGACAGGCATCGGCCGTGGAGCATGCGCACGTCGGGAGGCAGATTGGTCAGGAACTCGTTGACCAGCCGCGACTTGCCGACGCCGGCGGAGCCCAAGATCGTGAAGAGGTGGCAGACGCGATCGGCGATCGTCCCGGCGAAGGCCTCGGCCAACAGGTGTCGCTGGCGCACGCGGCCGACCATCGGCGCATCCGCGCGCCGCGCGGATCCGGCGACGCCAAGCGCCACGGCGAGGAGCCGGTAGGCGCGAATCGGCTCCTGCTTGCCCTTCACGACCATGGCCTCCAGCGGCTCGACGCTCACCGCGTCGCGGACCAGCCTGTGGGTCGCGCCGCCGATGACGACCTCGCCCGTGCCGGCGGCCTCCTCCAACCGCTTGGCCAGGTTCACCGCGTCCCCGGTCACGAACCGCTGGCCCGCGCCGGCATCGCCCGCCACGACCTCGCCGGTGTTCACGCCGATGCGCCAGCCGATCGACACCCCCAGCCGCTCGCGCAGCTCGCCGTCGAGCTCCGCCAGCCGGTCGCGCACGGCCACCGCGGCGCGCACCGCCCGCAGCGCGTCGTCCTCGTGCACGCGCGGGACACCGAACACCGCCATGACGGCGTCGCCGATGAACTTCTCGACCACGCCCCCGTGCTCCTCGACGATCCGGCGGACCTCGTCGAAATGCCGGGTCATCACCCGTCGCAGCGATTCGGGGTCCAGCCGCTCGCCCACGGCCGTGGAGCCGGCAACATCGGCGAACAGCACGGTAACGACCTTGCGAACCTCGTCCTGGGCATCCGGGTCGCCGGCGGGCGCCGGGCTGAGTACCGGGCTGGCCGCCGGGGATGGGAGCGGCGCGCCGCAGGTCGAGCAGAACCGGGCGCTCTGCTCGTTCGTGGCGCCGCAGGCCGGGCACGTGGTCACGACACGGAGTGTACGGCCAGTCGCCGCGCTGTCGAGCGCGCTCCGGCGTCGGCCAGCTTTCCGTCGGGTAGCCGTACACCACCGGTTGGGGCGAGATCGACAAGCCGCAGTCGGGGCACTCCATCGGATCGGTGACCCGGACGCTCGGCGGTGCCTGGTGCTTCCATCGGCGACGAGGGAGCAGCGAGCCCGGGATGTCGACGTACTCCCTCAACGCGGCTCCCTCATCTCAGATCCGCCCGTCGAGATGGACGATCGTCAGTTGGCCTCGACTGACCCGACCGATGTGGTCGCGGCCGGGATCTCCTCGCCCGACTCGCGCATCAGTTCCAGGTGGAGTCGGATGCCCTCGCCGATGAGTTGCTCGACCTCCTCGCGGGTCGCTGCGGTGGCGACGCAGCCGGGGAGATCGGGAACGTACGCAGCCCAGTTTCGAGGATCTGCTCGTAGACGACCGCTATTTCACCGATCCTGCTCTCCATCCATACCAGCCTGCCGCAGGATACTCCGGTAGGTTCCGCGCGTCACCTGATCGGATGGCTTGCCGGCGACCGTCACGGTGGCGGCCCGCTCACGGTGATACCCGCGACCGAATATTCACGGGGTGGCTGTATTGGTGAAGCACCGGCCGTCTAATGCACGCGAGGCATCGATCCGCCATGGAGGAGCCTCATCCTCCCTGACCGATGCACCCGGTGGCTGCCACGGACACTTCTGCGCCGATACAGCCCGCCGGCGCATACCGCCCTGGACCGTCGGTGGGCGATGACCCGAAATACGCTCAGGACCGATTACGCGACAACGACGAGGAGGACCATGACGAGCAGCCTCCAAACGCAGCCAGCGCCGCCGCGGCGGTCGCCGCCCTTCAAGCTGAGCTGGGGCTGGCCGAGGGCAATTTGGATGCTCTCGATCGGAAAGCGGCTCTGCTGCCAGCATTCCTGGCCGCCCTGGCAGGCCTCTTCATCGGGTCTGAGTCCGTCATTACTGGCCAATTGCCCGATGCCGTCGAGCACGTCCGGGTTCGGCGGCAGATCTGCCTCCGCGGCCGATTCGGTCAGGATCCGATGGCAGAAGCTGTGAAAGTTGCCAACCGTGATCCGGGCGCGGACGGCCGGACCAACGGCTCCCTCGATGCGCGTCTGGAGCTCCCGCGCCGCCTTGACGTTGTAGGTCAGGACCAGGGTCTGTTCGGGCACGAGGTCGGGCTTCGTGTCGAGGAGCCACTTCACGCGCTCGACGATCACTCTCGTCTTGCCCGTGCCGGCGCCCGCGATCACGACGGCCGGCCCATCGCCATGCTCGACGATCCGCCGCTGCTCATCGGTGAGCGGGAAATCGGTGCGTCCGGTGGCAGCCGGCGGCGCTATGGCGATGATGCTTCCTCCCTGTCGTGAATCATGCCCGATCGCGGCTCGCGGCGTATATAGATCTATACGGCGCGGTCGAGGCGCGTTGCGTGAGGCTGCGGGACGGCTTGACGGTGCCGGTCGACGCCTCCCCCCTTGGTTGGACGCCGACCGGCATCGGTCAGGTGGTGAGTGTCGAGGCCGGTTGTGACAGCTCAGGCGTCGCGCGATCGGCCTCAGTTATTCGTAACGAAATCGGTTACGAATAGGCTGAACGGGGTCACCCGTCGCCCCTACAGGTCGAGCGCGAACGAGCTCACAAAGGGCTCTTGCTCATCGGTCTCGATCGTTCCGTGTCGGGCGGTGCGAACAGCGTCGATGGCCTCGCGCGGGCCCGAGCCCGGCACCGATCAGCGTGCAGGCAGCGATGGTTCCGGTGCGGCCCAACCCGCCACGGCACGCGACGGCCACGCTGTCGCCGGCCGCGAGCCGGGCGAGGATGGTGCGCACGAGCACCCGAGCCTGGTCGACGCCGGCCGGGACGCCCCCATCCGGGATGGGGAGTCGAAGCACGTCGATGCCGACGCTCGCCATGACCTGCTGGATGTCAGGAACGCCGAATCGCGCGAGCTCGTGATCCTCCACGAGGATGACCAGCAGGTCGATGCGCCATTCATCGCGCAGCGCTTGCGCATCGGTCGCCAACGTTCGGTCGTGACGCCCGAAGATGCCGTCCGCCTTCTTCACTGGCAGAAACGTCATGCCGAGTCGCCCGCTGAACGAATGATCGATCCAGCTGACCCGAATCGGATTGTTCTCGCTCGTGTGGGTGGTCACGCCGCTGCCTCTGGTGGGCTCATCGCGCGTATATGCGTATATACGCGGCGACCGGAAAGGTCCCGTCACACCAGGGTCGAGACGGCCCGCTCGAGATCCCTTCGGTGCACGAGGTCGATAGAGGATGCGGTAGTCCCCCACCCGCAGTCGGAGCCAGGGCGATCGTCCGCGGAGCGGCCTGAAGTCCGGGTCGGCATGCTCAACTTCCAGCGCCTCGAGGGCGTCGCGAATCCGATTGAGCTCCTCGCCGGCCCCGATCCGCCGCAGATCCTTCGCCGCCCGCCGGGAAAGGGTGACGCTCACCAGCGTTCAGGGAGCCGGCTCGGCGCCAGGTGCACCAAACACGTCCGACAGCGTCCGCGTCCGGCCGTGAGCAAGGTCGGCATCCGCCTCCCTCATCGACGTCGCGTACGCCGGCGCGTTGGCGAGCACGAAGTCCTCGAGCTCGTCGGTATCGATCGCGATCAGCGCCCCGACAGGCTTTCCGCGGCGCGTGATGATCGCCGGGCGCCCGCTGCTGGTCACCTCGTCAACCACCTGGCTGGATCGGCGAGCCAGATCGCGAATGCTCACCGTCGGCATGACATACTCTCCTTCGGACCGTGTCCAAGTACATACAATTGTCATACACCGACGGTTCGTCGCAAGGGGCGCGGGCACGCCTTGACGCGCCTCCCGGCTGCGAATCCATCGGCCGATGCTCTTCGCGACCAGCCCCTGGTGGCTGAAGCCAGTCCGAGGTCATTGACGTCGGTCGAGCTCCTGGCGCAGGGCTCCGAGCTCTTCGATGGCCAGCAGATCCTTCGGACGGCCTGCTGCTCGCTTCATGCGGATCAGGTCGTCGACGGCGGCGATGAGGACCCGATGGCCGAATAACTGGAAGGTATCGGCCGTTCGTGCAAGGTCGTCGTAGCCCTCCGTGCCCGCGGGCGTGGCCAGGATGTCGATCCAGCCAAGGTCCGTCGTGAACGTGAAGGCATCGCCCTTGGAGAGCGTGCGCGCGTCCAGGCGGAACGGGAGGCCCGGATCGGCACCGCGCAGATAGGCGTGCACTTCGGCCAGAGCCGCGGCGAGCCGCTCGAGGTTGTCCGAATCTCGCGCGTAGCAAAGATCGACGTCCTGGGTCACGATGGGCGCACCGTGAGTCACCGCTGCCAATCCGCCGATGACGACATAGTGCACCCCGTGTCCGCTCAGAAGACGGATCACCGCCTCCGGCTGGAACTCAGGAGTCGCTTCCACGTCCGACCGCTCTGAGGAATTCGGCGAGGTTGCGACCCGCGTCGCCCGCGCTCGAGACCCGCTCTTCCGGGGTACGCCGCAGCGATGCGCGGATCAATGTCCGATCCACCCCAATGCCAAGCGCCGGCGACGCCTCGAGCATGGTGCCCGTCCCGGCCAACAGCCGGTCGAGGGTCGCGATGCTCGGTGAAACCAACCCGCGCTCGATGCGGGCGATAGCCGGCTGCGGCATCCCCGTCGCTCGGGCCAGGTCCCGCTGCGTCATCCCCGCGCGGCGACGGGCGTATCGGACCATCCGTGCTGCACTCATCGACGGGATGATAACACATTCGATATCACGGCTCTTA
>JACCWY010000139.1 GCA_013697395.1 Chloroflexota bacterium
CGTGCGCCTCGGCCGGATGGCCGTACCAGGCGGCGTTCCACATGTCGGCGTGGCGGGACACGAGCTCGAGCATGCGCGGCTGCTTGCCGGCGATGAGGATGGGCGGACCGCCGGGACGCGGCCCGGGCGGGAGGAGCTCGGCGTGGTCGGCCTCGTGCCACCGGCCCTTGAACGTCGCCGTCCCGTCGCGGAGCATCGGGAGAATGATCTCGAGCGCCTCGGCAAACCGCCCAACCCGGTGATCGAAGGGCAGGCCGAAGGCGTCGAACTCCGGTTGGTGCCAGCCGCAGCCGAGGCCCAGGACCAGCCGGCCGCCGCTCACCTCGTCGAACGTCGCCGCCATCTTTGCCGTCATGGCGGGGTTGCGAAACGGCACGCACAGGACGAGCGGCCCGAGCTCCACGCGCGAGGTGACGGCCGCCATGGCCGACAGGAGCGTCCAGGCCTCGTGGATGCCACGCGTCTGCTCGTCCTCCCCCGACCGGAACAGGACGTGATCGGGGAGCCAGACGGAGTCCAGGCCCCCGTCCTCGGCTGCGATCGTCATGGCGCGCAGGTGCTCGAACGACTTGGGCCTCCCGGCGGCATGGTCCTGGCCGATCGGCAGCATCAGTCCAATCTTCATGGGCGCAATGCTAGCGGCGCGCGTGCCAGCCGCTCATCTATCGTATGACGTGTGACGACCGTGCTCCCGCTCGAGGGCATCCGGGTGATCGACGCCAGCCGTGTGCTGGCCGGTCCATTCGCCACCATGCTCCTCGCGGATCTCGGTGCCGACGTCATCAAGGTTGAGCCGCCGGAGGGCGACGAGACGCGGACCTGGGGTCCACCGTGGTGGGGCGACCCTGCCGAGCGGCGGAGCGCCTACTTCGCGTCCGTCAACCGCAACAAGCGCAGCGTCGTGATCGACCTGCGGACCGTTGGCGGGCGCGGCACGCTCGAGCGCCTGCTCGCCGGCGCGCAGCTGCTGGTGCACAACTATCGGCCCGCAACCGCGAGTCGCCTGGGTTTGGAGACCGATGGGCTGCGCGGGCGGCATCCGAACCTGGTCGTCGCAAGCGTGGGCGGCTTCCCGGGGGCGAGTGCCGACCGGCCAGCCTACGACCTGCTGGCGCAGGGCGTCACCGGCCTGATGTCGATCACCGGCGAGCCGGACGATCCTCCGACGAAGGTCGGCGTCGCCCTGCTCGACCTCATCGCCGGCTTGGAGTGCGCGGTCGGAGCGCTGGCGGCGCTGGTCGGGCGCGGGCGCGCCGGCTCCGTGCAGGTGAGCCTCATCGAGGCCGGCGTCACGTCCCTCATCAACGTCCTCGGAGGCCACCTGGCCACGGGCGCGGAGCCCGGCCGTCACGGAAACGCGCACCCGAACATCGTCCCATACCAGGCCTTCGCGGCCAGCGATGGCGACCTCGTGCTGGCCGTCGGCAACGACGCCCAGTTCGGCCGCTTGCTGGAGGTGCTCGGCCTGGCCGATGACGGGATGTACGCCACAAATCCGCAGCGGCTCGCACGGCGCGCCGAGCTCGTCGCGCGCCTCGCACGGGTCATCGGGCTTCGCGGGCGAGACGAGCTGGTCGCGGCGCTCGAGGCGGCCGACGTGCCTGCCGGCCCGGTCAACCGCGTCAGCGAGGCGCTGGCCGCCATGGAGGCAGTCCATGGCCAGGGCTGGACCGACTCGCTCGATGGCGTCCGCATGGCACCCGCCCCGATTCGGGTGGACGGCCGCAGACTCCCGGCACGCCTCGCGCCCCCGCGGCTCGGGGAGCACACCGATTCGGTCCTCGGCGCGCTCGACTAGCCGTCGGGCGTCCCCGACGACGTGACGAAGATCGCGAAGCTGGGGTGGTCCGGTGTCCCGACCGGTTGAGCTCTCGATCGTGGAGCTCAATTCGGATGGGCCTGAACGCTTCACGGCATTCATCCGCGACCTGACCCGCGAGCGGGACACGGAGGCGCAGCTGGACCTCGCCCGGCGAGAGCGCCGATCGCTGGCCGAGTCGGTCGGACGGATGCAGCCGGGCGCGACGCTGGAGCAGACGGGGGATGGGATCTGCGCCGCCGTTCGCAGCTCGGTCGGGGCGGACTACGTTGCCGTCATCCTGTTCGAGCCGAGCGGCTCGGCCCGGACCCTCGCCTCCACCACGGTCGAAGGACTCACGCCACCGATCTCCCACGAGACGTCGCCGGAGCGGGCCGCTCACCTCATGGAGCGGACCCGTGCCGGTCCCTGGATCGAGCTGCCGAGCGAGACGGCGTTGCCCGGCGCGGAGGGGACGCATCGGTCGGCCTCCACCGCATACGCGCCGATTCGCACGGACGACGGCATGACGGTGGGCGTGCTCCTGGCCGCCTCGAACAGAGCTGGCGACCGGGGGCGGGTGACGGGCTGGCTCCCACTCGTCTCGGACTTTGCCGGCGTCGCATCCGCGCTGCTGACGCCGCACCTGCGTGCCGGTCGCGTCGCCGCCGGCGAACGAAACGACCTCGAGCTGGTGATCTCGGAGCGCCGCTTAGTGTCCGTCTTCCAGCCGATCGTCGACATCGAATCGCGGCAGGTCACCGGCTACGAGGCGCTGACGCGGTTCGGCGAAGAGCCACCCAGCGTCGTCTTCGCCCGCGCGGCCGCCATCGGCCTCGGCGTCGAGCTCGAGCTCGCGTGCCTCCGGTCGTCGATGGAGGCGGGGGCCACACTGCCGGCCGCGAGCTGGCTGAGCCTGAACGTGTCACCCGAGCTGCTCACCACGGGCACGGCCCTCCGGGAGCTGGTGGCGGACAGCGAGCGAAAGCTCATCTTCGAGATCACCGAGCGGATGCCGATCATCGACTACGAGGGCATGCGTTCGGCCATCGAGACCCTGGGTCCATCGGTGCAGCTCGCGATCGACGATGCGGGTGCCGGGTACGCCAGCCTGCGTCACATCATCGAGCTGCGCCCGAGCGTCGTGAAGCTGGACATCGGCCTGATCCGAGGTATCGACGTCGACCCGATCAGGCAGGCCATGGTCGCCGGCATCGTCCATTTCGCGAACGAGATCGGCTGCACCCTGGTGGGCGAGGGGGTCGAGACGATCGAGGAGGCGGAGAAGCTGACGGACCTCGGCGTGCGGATGGGCCAGGGCTACCTGTTCGCCCGTCCCGCGCCCGTCCAGGAGCTACTGGCCACGCCGCAGTGATCGCGCGGTGCCGCGCACCTGGCGAAGGTGTGGAGCGGGAGACGGGGATCGAACCCGCGACATGCAGCTTGGAAGGCTGCCGCTCTGCCAACTGAGCTACTCCCGCCCGGAGTTCGCCTGATTTCGCGCCTACGGAGGGCGCGCGAGCGAATCGGCCGCCGGAAGCGACCTTAGCACAGCGCCGAACTTTGCCTCCGGCGAGACACGGACGGCATCGCAGCCGATAATCCTCCCGTGGATGCGCACGCGCGACCGACGTGATCAGCTCGATCAACCCTGCCTCTGAGGAGCTGCTCGCCGAGTTCGAGCCGTGGTCGAACGCCCGGGTCGACGAGGCGGTCGGCCAGGTCGCGGCCGCCCAGGTCGTCTGGCGTGGCATGACCGTGGAGCAGCGAGCGGTACCGATGCGGCGCGCCGCCGAGCTCCTGCGCCAGCGCGTCGAGCGCTATGGAGCGCTGATCACGTCGGAGATGGGAAAGCCGATCGTGGAGGCCGAGGCGGAGGTCGCGAAGTGCGCGCTCGCCTGCGAGCACTTTGCCGAGCATGCCGCCGAGTATCTGGCCGATACGCCGGTCGCGACCGAGTCGCTCGAGAGCTACGTGGCGTACGAGCCGCTCGGCACGATCCTAGCGATCATGCCGTGGAACTTCCCCTTCTGGCAGGTCTTCCGCGCCGCAGCGCCGAGCCTGATGGCCGGCAACGGGATCGTCCTCAAGCACGCCTCGAACGTCCCGCAGTCCGCCCTGGCGACCGAGGAGGTCATCCGCGACGCCGGGTTCCCCGACGGCCTGCTGCGGACGGTGCTGGTCGCCGGCGCCGAGACCGAGCGGCTCATCGGCGACGAGCGGATCGCGGCGGTCACCCTGACCGGCTCCTCCGAGGTCGGCGCCAGGATCGCATCGCTCGCCGCCGGCCGTCTGAAGAAGCAGGTGCTCGAGCTTGGCGGCTCGGATCCGTTCATCGTCCTCGCCGACGCCGCCCTCGAATCCGCCGCTCGCACGGCCGCCCGGGCGCGCAACCAGAACAACGGGCAGAGCTGCATCGCCGCCAAGCGCTTCATCGTGGAGGAGCCGGTGGCCGACGAGTTCGCGGCCGCCTTCGCGGATGCCGTGCGCGCCCTCCGGGTGGGCGATCCGGCGTCACGTGAGACGAACGTCGGGCCGCTGGCTCGTGCGGACCTGCGCGATACGCTCGAACGCCAGGTCGCCGAGTCCCGGCAGATGGGCGCCGAGGCGGTTGTCGGCGGCGAGCGGCTGAACGGCCGCGGATACTTTTACGCCCCGACCATCCTGGACGGCGTGACCGAGGCGATGCCTGCCTTCCGGGAGGAGACGTTCGGCCCGGTGGCGGCGCTCATTCGCGCCCGCGACGTCGACCACGCCATCGCGCTCGCCAACGACACCGAGTACGGGCTGGGGGCCGCCGTCTGGACGCGTGACCTGGAGGCGGCGAAGAGGATCGCGCGGCGTATCGCGGCGGGATCGGTCTTCGTGAACGGCCTCGTCGCGTCGGACCCGCGCATGCCGATGGGCGGCGTCAAGCGAAGCGGATATGGCCGCGAGCTGGGACGCCATGGCATCTGGGAGTTCACGAACATCCAGACCGTGCGCATCGGGCCGGCAGAGGCGAGCTGAGCCGTCGGACTACTCGACCTCGATCTTCTCGTGAGGGCGGACTGCCTCGGCCTCCTTCTCCTCCTCGTCCAACCGCGCAATCCATCGGTCGAGATAGACGCGAGCGGCCAGCAGCTGCTCGCGGCCGGCGACCTTGAGATGCTTGCGGGCCTCCTCGGGGAAGATCGTATGCACGGTGGCCCAGAACGCCGTCTCGATGCCGGAGCGGCCCTCGTCCACGGTCGTGCGCCATCGACCTCGTTCGAGTGAGGCGATACGCGCCTCCAGCTCGGCGGTGCGGTCGGGTGGTTGCTGATCGGTCATTCGCGTTGCTCCTTCAGCGTGCCGGGGTGCCAAATCGTATTTTGAGCGTTCCGTCGTCGAAGCGCGCGCCCTCGGTCGGGGCGTCGACCAGGATGCGGGGCAGAACGAGCGTGCGCCGCCACGTGCCGAGGTCGATCACGAGCTCGTCGGCGTGGCGTGAGAGGTTGATCTGATCCTTGTCGGTGAAGGGGAGGTCGACCGAGACGACGAAACCGCCGTCCTCGCGAACGACCTCGTACGGGCGGCCACGGTAGAAGAACGCGGTCGGGTCCTCCGAGCCGTACAGGCTGGCGCCGAGATCGCGCAGGAGGTCGACCCCGACCATCTCCCGGTCGAAGAAGGGCGCCTTCTTCACCGGAATGGGATGGAACGTCTTCTCGACGAGCGGGCCGTATCGCTGCTGCGCCTCGTACCACCCGCGGAAGTAGGTCCCGACATCGTCCGGCAGGACGCGGTTTGCGACCACCAGGTCGGTGGGGTAGTTGTAGAGGTGGAAGTAGGTGAACGAGCGCTGTGCCTCCTTGATCACGACCTGCTCGAGCGTCAGGACGACGCGGACGGACGTCTTCGCGTGATCCGTCAGCAGCGAGTGCATGTACTCGAGGCGCCGGAACAGCTCCTCCCCGGCGTTGAACACATCGTCGCCCGGCATCGGCATTCCGACCACGCGTCTGATGATCGGTCCTGTCAGCTTGGTGATCCGGCGGCCGATCGGCTCGACCTTCTCCATCCACCACCTGGCGGCCTCCGGCAGTGAGAGGAGCCGAAGGGTCTCGCCGGTGGGCGCCGCGTCGACGACGACCACGTCGTAATTTCCCGAGTCGTGGTGATCGGCGATCCACAGGAGCGACCCGACCTCGTCCATGCCGGGCAGAACCGTCAGCTCCTCGGCCATCACGTCGTCCAGGCCGCGCCAGCGCAGGACCGATGCGGCGTACTCCTGGATGCGGCCCCAATATCGCGTGACGTTGAAGAAGACGTCCGATTCCTGGGCCCACAGGTTCGGCACAATCTCGAGAGGGGTCGGCCCCAGCTCGCGGTCGAAGGCATCACCCAGGCTGTGGGCGATGTCGGTCGACATCACGATCGTCCGATAGCCGCGGTCGGCGCACGCGAGAGCGGTGGCAGCCGCGACGCTCGTCTTGCCGACGCCGCCCTTGCCGGTGTAGACGAGGATGCGGGTCACCGCGTCGGGCTCCGATCGGGTGTGCTGAACGAGCCGGCCAAGCGCACGGCTCGGGGATGGGCGTGATGCCGCGTCGCCGGGTGGGCCGTGGCACACCCGGCGAATGGTGGGTGAGGTGAGGCTAGACTAGAGCCCGCGACGCCGGCCGAAGCCGAAGTAGCCGAGCAGCGCCAGCACGACCAACACGATGACGATGATCCAGATCAGGTCCATGAAGTCCTCCTCTCGGCGACGTTATAGCAGGAAGCGCGCCGATCGAGGAGCCCGAGAACGCATCCGCGACGTGCCTGCCAGCCGCTCGACGACGGGCGCGAGCTGCCCGACCTCGCCGACCATGATGGAGCTGTCGCCGCGGCGATGCTTGCCATGGCCGGGACCGGCGCCAGCTGCGGAATGAGGTGATCGGGGATGACGAGGACGTCGATGCCCATCGCCTCCGCGCGTCGCGCGGTCTCGGCGAGCTCGCGCCCGCTGGCGACGGCGCGAGCCTCCGCCAGGAATCGAATCGCTTCACGCCCGTAGTGTGCCCAGTCGGCGGGTGGTCAACGCCGGCGGGGAGCCTTCTTCCTCGTCGCGCGGGCCGGCTTCGGTGCGGATGCCGGCCGACCATTGCCCGAGGTGGGGGCCGCAGGCGTCATCGGCGAGAGGGGGGCCACGCCGCCGACCGCGCCGTGCTCCGCCCGGATGACGTGCATCACGGCGTTGATGAGCGACAGGTGGGTGAATGCCTGCGGGAAGTTGCCCAGGTGCCGCCCCGTGTCGGGATCGAGCTCCTCGCCGTAGAGGCCGAGTGGGCTCGCGTACGAAAGCAGCTTCTCGCACAGCCTGCGGGCGCGAACGTATTCGCCGATCTCGCAGAGCGCCGACACCATCCAGAACGAGCAGATCGTGAAGGTGCCCTCGCGGCCGGCCAGGCCGTCGTCCGTCTCATCGCTGCGGTAGCGCATGATCAGGCCGTCCTCGCTCAGCTCATCCGCGATGGCCAGAACTGTCCGTCGCAGGCGCTCGTCATCAGGCGGAAGGAAGCGGACGAGCGGCATGAGCAGGAGGGAGGCGTCGAGCGCATCGGTCTCGTAGTGCTGGGTGAAGACGCCTCGCGTGTCGAGCCCGTTGGCGCAGATGTCCGCGTGGATCTCGGCCGCAGCCTTTTGCCACCGGGCCGCCAGGCTCGCGTCGCCGCGGAGCCGGGCCAGGCGTGCGCCGCGGTCTGCCGCAACCCAGCACATGACCTTCGAGCTGGTGAAGTGCTTCGGGTCGCCGCGCACCTCCCAGATGCCGCGGTCGGGCTCGCGCCAGTTTGCGAGTGCGGCCTCCACCTGGCGCACCAGGATCGGCCAGATTCGCTCGTCGAGCCTGTCGCGGGACTTCGTGTGCAGGTAGACCGAATCGAGCACCGCTCCCCACATGTCGTGCTGGCGCTGACCGTACGCTGCGTTGCCGATTCGGACCGGCCGGGCGCCCTCGTAGCCGCTGAGGTGCGTCAGGACCTGTTCGTCGAGCGCCGCCTCGCCGTCGATTCCGTACATGATCTGGAGGTCGTGGTCCCGCTCGGCGACGTCGGCGATGAATGCGAGGTAGTCGTCCGCCTCCCAGTCGAAGCCCAGGGTGTACAGGCCCCACAGTGCGAATGTCGAGTCCCGGATCCAGCTGTACCGGTAGTCCCAGTTGCGCTCGCCGCCGGGCGTTTCCGGCAGGGATGTCGTGGCCGCCGCCACCACGGCTCCGCTGGCCGCATAGGTCAGGCCCTTCAGGGTCAGGGCCGATCGCTCGAGATGGGAGCGCCAGGCATGATCCGGGAAGCTGCCACGCGCCAGCCAGTGCTGCCAGTGGTGCGCCGTCCAGACGAGACGCTTGTACGCGTCTTCGGTGGTGCGCGGTGCCGCCGCGCCGTTCCAGGCAAGGGCGCAGAAGCGGGTCTCGCCCTCCTTGATCAGGGTCCGGGCGCTGGCGCGCGGTCCCTCGAACCCCATGTTCATGTCGCTCGACAGGACCAGCTCCACGCCGCTCTGATCCGAGGTGCAGGCACCTTGGTGGTACCCGTCCTCCGTGTAGCGCCACGTGCCGGAATGGCGGCCGTACTCGAACCGCGGCTCGCAGTCGAGCGTGAGCTGCATCTCGCCGTTCACGCATCGCACCATTCGCAGCAGGATGTGCGCGGCGTCGTAGTCGGTCGGCGGTCGGCGCTGCATCTTCGAGCGCGCCTCGGTGTGGCGCCACGGGCCCATGATCAGGACGTCGCGCACGATGATCCAGCCGCCGGGAGAGCCCCAGCTGGTCTCGAGGACCATCGTGCCGGGCAGGTAGCGCCGGGCTGCCGGCACCTGCACGTCGGATGGCCCGAAGCGGAATCCACCGGCGTCGCGGTCCAGGATCGAGCCGAACACGCTGGGCGAGTCCATGCGCGGGAGGCAGAGCCACTCGACGTTGCCGCTGGCGGCCACGAGCGCGGTCGTCTCGCAGTCGGACAGGAAGCCGTACTCCCCGATCGGCGGGAATGGTGAGCCGAGCACGGCCTCCTCGGGCAGGAGGGGGCCCGGATCCTCGCCGTTGCCGTTCGTCGCCATCGCGCACTGCTCCCGTTCGGGGGGCGCCAGTCTCACACGTCCGTCAACGGCCGCCAAGTACCGTTCCCAGTGGACTGGCCGGGTTCCTGCCCCTTCCCACGAGATCCACGCGAGGTGCTCGCGGGAACGGGCGGGCGGCCGTCGTCGTGCCGTCACCTACCAGCCAGAGTCGGCTTAGACGGTTAGCGACCGCGCGGTCCTACACCGACCAACCACGGTCGGCTTCGGGCACGCTGAGGGGCCCGAAGCCGCACGATGTCGTCGCTCAGATCGTCCAAGCCGACGGTGATTGGTTGGCATCCGTCGGTTGGGATCGGAGTCCGGTTCTGCGCGGGACAAGCGTGGTCCCGTGTCGGCGGAATGTGAATCCGGTGCTCCTGCGCGCGCCCGGAGCCGCGCCGCTCGGGCCAGCCTAGATATCGGCGTTGAAGGTGTCGCAGGCGTCCGGCGTCTTCTGCTTCAGGCCGATGGTGAACCACTCTTGGCGCTGCTCGGAGGAGCCATGCGTCCAGGTCTCGGGGTTGACCTGGCCCTGGGTCTGCTCCTGGATACGGTCATCGCCGATCACCGACGCGGCATTGAGCGCCTGGTTGATCTGGTCCTGTGTCAACGGCTCCAGGAACCCGTTCTCGACGGCGGTTCCGCCCCACACCCCGGCGTAGCAGTCGGCCTGGAGCTCGGTGCGCACCGCGCCGCCCTCCGCGCCCGCGTCTCGCCCGGCTTCGAGCTGGCCCAGCAGGTTCTGGACGTGGTGACCGTATTCGTGGGCGATGACGTACTCCTCGGCGAACGGCCCACCCTCGGCGCCGAATTGGGTCTCGAGCTGATCGAAGAAGCCGAGGTCGATGTAGATCGTCTGGTCGAGCGGGCAGTAGAAGGGCCCGACCGCGCTCGTGGCCCCGCCGCACTCGGTGCTGACCTGCTCGGCGAAGAGCACGGTCACCGCGGGCGTGTACTGCTGGCCGTCGGCCTGAAATGCCTCGGTCCAGTAGTCCTGCAGGCTGTTGACAGTGCCGACGATCCGGCAATCCTGGCGCTCGTTCGCATCGGCGCCGGTCTGGCACTCGGTGGCCAGCTCGCTCGAGAGCGGACCGGTCTGGGGCGCGCCGGCGCCGAGGCCTCCGAGGCCGCTGAGGTCGACCCCGCTGAAGAGGAGCAGGGCGAGGATGATCAGGCTCCCGATCCCCCCACCCAGCGCGACTCCACCTCTGCGAACGCCACCGCCGCGGCCCCGGCGGTCCTGCACCTGGCCCGGGTCGAGGTCGACATCTCGCCGAAAGGTCATGGCCTCATCTCTTCGTGCATGCGGGAACCAGCGCGCCTGGCCGGCGCACGTGAAAAGCATAGCGCGCGGCGTGCCAACCGGACCCGAGCAGTACTTCTGTCGCATGGTCGCGCGTCCGTGGTGCGGTCCACGATGGCCGGCACATGAGAGGGACCGCCGCAGGGGCTGCACGCACGATGCTCGGCCGCGCCCCGCGCCCGTGGAACCCCGTGGTCGCCTGGCTGCGGGCGGCCGACGATCCGTACCTGTTCTACAGCGCGTCCCTCGTGCCGATCGTGGTGCTCGTGGCGCTGATCGACGAGCGCAGCGGTGACTTCCCGACGGCCATCGTGCTGGGCGGCGCGACGCTCGTGGCACAGGCGGCGCTCGGCTACCTCGGGCGGCGCCGCAGGCTCAGATCCCGGCTCGGTTGGCAGCTCCTGCGTCTGCTTCCGCCCCTCCTGTTCGTGGCCGTCGCATCGCGACTGATCGGCGGCCCTTCGCTGCCGCTGCTCGCCCTCTACATTCCGATCGTGGCCGCGGCCGCCGCGGCCGGCACGCCGGAGGGAGCCATTGCAGCCGGTCTGGCGGTGCTCGTCGGCATCGCACCCGAGCTCGTGGGCCTCGGGTTGACCAGCGAGCTCGCCCTGCGCGGCGTGGCACTGGCCAGCGTGACCCTGGTGC
>JACCWY010000149.1 GCA_013697395.1 Chloroflexota bacterium
CAAGGTGGTGCTGGCGGTGGACAGCGGTCAGCGCGAGTCGACGGCGTCGTGGGCCGCCTTGTTGCGGGATCTGAAGGCGCGCGGCTTGGCGGCTCCGCGGCTGACGATCGCCGACGGTCACCTGGGGATCTGGGGCGCGTTGGCCGAGGTCTACCCTGAGAGCGCCGAGCAGCGGTGCTGGAACCACAAGCTGACGAACGTGCTGGATCGGGTGCCTCGGAAAGCGCAGGCGGAGGTCCGCGAGTGGCTGCGCAAGATGATGTACGCGGAGACGAGGTCGGCATGCGAGGCAGCGCGCAAGCGCTTCCGCGCCCAGTACCGGCGGTGCTACCTCCAGGCCGTCGCGACCCTGGAGCGCGACTGGGAGCGCCTGGTGAGCTTCTTCGCCTTCCCCGAGCCGCACTGGCTGCATCTCAGGACGACGAACATCGTCGAGTCGCCGTTCGCCGTCGTGCGGCTGCGCACCACCGCCGGCAAGCGTTACAAGAAGGTCGCCAACGCGACGGCACTGATCTGGAAAGTCTTGTGCGTGGCCGAGAAAACGTTCCGCCGGCTCAACGCCCCGGAGCTCTTGCCGGCGGTCTATGTCGGGGCACAATACGAGGACGGAGTTCGAGTCAACAACGCGCCGGAGAGGGTCGCCGCCTGACGCCGTTTACACACCAATCGGGGTGACCTCGATAGGATCTTGTCAGCTCCGCTTAGGGATTGATAAAACGCTCGAATTTCATGGGCAAAGGCGCGGTCCGCGAGCGGGTAGCCTGCAGCTGAGACGGATCCGGTTTCCAGACGACTGACTCCATATCGAGTCACCCGGCCACAGATTTGGCCGGTGAAACGTTCTTATAGTACAGAAGCAGCCTCCATCCGAATGAAAGGAGCTCGCAAATGCTACGAGTCGGTCTTCTTTGCCTGTCGTCAGCGATAGGATTCGTTCTCGTCCAGGGATGCAGCGAGGAGCCGATGAGCGGCCTCGACCGGCTCGACGGCCCGATTTCCTTGCAGGATTCCGAGAAGAAGCTGGACCTGGGACTTTGCTCACCCAGCCAGGCAGGATTCACGCTCGCATCCATCAACCGGTTCTTCCCGATGAACGTAGGCACCCAATGGGAGTACGAGGGCGAGGAGGAGGAAGGAACGCTCAGACTGCTGGTCACGGTTCTCGATGAAACCAGGGTCGTGGACGGCGTCACCACCCGCGTGATCGAAGAGCGGGAGTTCCTGGACGATGAGCTGTTTGAGGTTTCGTGGAACTACCACGCCACCCGGCCGGACGGGACCGTCTGCTACTTCGGCGAGGACGTCGACATCTTCGAGGACGGCGAGATCGTGCACGACGGTGCCTGGTGTTCCCAAGACAATCCGGACGTCAACAAGCCGGGGATCTTCATGCCCGCGGATCCACAGCCCGGCATGAAGTTTCAGGCGGAGGTCGCACCCGGCGTCGCGGAGGATGAGGTCAAGATCATCGGCCAAGGGAAAGTAACGGTGCCGTTTGGCTCGTTCACGGAGACGATCCGTTTTCGCGAGTTCAATCCACTGGATGGCGAGAAGGATTACAAGGTCTACGCGGCGGGCGTCGGCCTCATCATCGATGGGGTTGCGGAGCTGCTGAGCTTCACGCTGAACGGGGAGGATCCGGGAGACCCAATTTCAGAGCAGGCCTGCGGGGGTTAGTGCCCGATTATCGGGCCCACGGGTCGGCGGTACCCACTGTCGTGGGTGAGCCGGATCTACCGGCTCTCGCGCTCGAGCGTGTATGCGTGGCGCGGGAGCGCGTCTCCGCGGCCGGTACAGTTGAAGCGCGGTCCGAAGACGGCGGGGTCGGATGACGAGGTGGTGGTCGCGATCCGGAAGGTCCTCGAGGCGAGTCCCTTCCTGGGCGAGGGGCATCGCAAGGTGACGGCGCGGCTGCGCCGACAGGGGATGCGCGTCGGCAAGAACCGAGTGCTGCGACTGATGCGGCGCGAGGGACTTCTGGCGCCCACGCGGCGCGGTCATCCGCACGGTTGATCGCAGCCACGGCGGGACGATCCTCACGGAGCGACCCAACGAGCTGTGGGGTACCGACGCGACCCGCTTCTACACGCGGGGCAACGGTTGGTGCTGGTTCTTCGGCGCGAATCGACCGGATGCTTCGCGACCGACCGGGTATCGGGGCCGCGCCCCTCTTCCCGGCACCCGACGACCCCTCCAAGCCGATGGACCGCCAC
>JACCWY010000176.1 GCA_013697395.1 Chloroflexota bacterium
AGACGGATGAGCTCCGGGCCGTCGGCGGGGTAGCGGGTTCGCTCGAGGTCCTCCGGGCCGATCAGGGCGTGGCTGACCATCTCGTCGAGGCCCAGCCCGGCCATGATGCGGCGCACCTGGTGCCGGGGCTCGCTCGGGTCGGGCCGATACGACGGCAGGGCCGCGCGCGGCAGCCGGCCGGAGATGCGCTCGTAACCGTGGGTGCGCGCGACCTCCTCGGCCACGTCGGCCTCAGACACCACGTCCAGCCGATGCGGGGGGACGCTCACGTCGAGCGCATCCCCGCTCCCCGTCACCCCGAACCCGAGGGGCGTCAGCAGCTCGGCCACGCGCTCGCCGGTCAGGTCCACGCCGAGCAGTCGCGTCATGCGGCCCACACTGACCGCCACGCGTCGCGGCTCCTTGAGGGAGGGGTCGTTGTCGACGATGCCACGCGCGACGCGCGCGCCGGTGATCTCCGCGATCAGCTTGGCCGCCCGGTCCGCGGCATAGCGCGGCAGATCGTGCCCGATCCCCTTCTCGTGGCGCATGCTGGCGTCGGAACGCAGGCCGAGGCGCCGGCCGGTGTTGCGGATCGTGGGACCGTGGAAGATCGCCGACTCGAGGATCACGTTCGTGGTGTCGGAGCCAACCTCGGTCGAGGCACCGCCCATGATGCCGGCCAGGCCGATCGCCCGCTCGTCGTCGGCGATCACCAGCATCCGGCCGTCGAGCCGCCGCTCGACGTGGTCCAGCGTCTCGAGCCGCTCCCCGTCGCGGGCCAAGCGCACCACGATCCGGCCGCCCGGCACTGCTTCGGCGTCGTAGGCGTGCTGTGGCTGCCCGAGCTCGTGCATGACGTAGTTCGTCACGTCGACGACCGCGCTTATCGGTCGCATGCCCGCGGCGATCAGCCGCCGTTGCATCCAGTCGGGCGAGGGCCCGTTGGCGACCGCGCCGAACCAGCGAGCCGTGAAGCGCGGGTTGAGCTCGGGCTCCTCGATGCGGACCGAGACGTGGGCGCTGACCTCGTCACCGGCCTCGGTGAGGGTGACGTCCGGTAGGCGCAGGTCGGCGCCGGTGAACGCGGCGATCTCGCGCGCCAGCCCGACCATGCTCAGCGCATCCCCACGGTTCGGCTTGACGTCCACGTCGAGCACGACATCCCCGACGACCTCGGCCAGCGGCGTTCCGAGCGTCAGCTCCTCGCCGCGGCCGAGGACGTGAATGCCGTCCGCATCGGTCCCGAGGCCGAGCTCGACCGCGCTGCACAGCATGCCGTTGCTCACCTCGCCCCGGATCTTCGACCGCTCGATGCGCCTCTCGCCCGCCAGCACGGCGCCCACCAGCGCGGCCGGGACGAGCTGGCCGACCTCCAGGTTCTGGGCGCCGCAGACGATCTCGAGCTCGCCGCCGGCCTCGCCCACGTCGACGCGCGTCAGCCACAGCGTGTCGGCGTTCGGGTGACGCCTGACGTCGAGGACGCGCCCGACGACCACGTCGGTCCAGTCGCCGCCCGCCGTCTCGATGCCACTGACCTCCATCCCGCGCATCGTCAGCTCGTCGGCAAGCTCGCGCGCGGGCTGCTCGAAGGTCACGTACTCGCGCAGCCAGGAGAGTGGGACGCGCATCTCAATGACCCTGGGAGAACTGCGTGACGAAGCGAAGGTCGGCGCTGAAGAAGAGCCGAATGTCCCCGATCCCATGCCGCAGCATCGTCATCCGGTCGGGTCCCATGCCGAACGCGTAGCCCTGGTACTCGTCCGGGTCGAAGCCGCCGTTGCGCAGCACCGTCGGGTGGACCATGCCGGCTCCGAGGATCGTCATCCAGCCGCTCCGCTTGCACGCCGGGCAGCCTTCGCCGCCGCAGACCAGGCAGCCGATGTCGAACGCGACGGAGGGCTCGGTGAAGGGGTAGTACCCGGGCCGGAAGCGCGTCCGGACATCGCGGCCGTAGACGGCTCGCGCGATCTCCTCCAGCAGGCCCTTCAGGTCCGCCAGGCTCGTGTCGCGGTCGACCACGAGCCCTTCGACCTGGAAGAACTCGAAGGCATGGCTGGCGTCGACTGCCTCGTATCGGAAGCAGCGGCCCGGCGTGAGGACACGAATCGGAGCATCGAGGGCCTCCATGGCGCGCATCTGGACCGGGCTGGTGTGCGTGCGCAGGATGGTGCCGTCGGTGGCCGGCTGCGGGATCCCGCCATCGGTGCTCCCGGGCTCGGCCACGAAGAGCGTGTCCCACAGGTCGCGCGCCGGGTGGTCGGGCGGGATGTTGAGCAGCTCGAAGTTGTACGCCTCGGTCTCGACCTCTGGACCTTCGAACACCTCGAAACCATATGCGTGGAAGATCTCGCGCAGGTCCCGCATGAGCGTCTGGACGGGGTGAAGGTGGCCGACGGCGACGGGCCGCCCCGGGGCGGACATGTCGATCGCCTCGAGGCCGAGGCGTGCCTCGAGGTCGTCGTGGCGCAGGGCCGCCAGCCGCTCGTGGATGGCACCTTCCAGCTTGCGGCGAATCTCGTTGGCGCGCTGCCCGGCGGCAGGACGCTCCTCGGCAGGCAGCGTCCTGAGCTGCCGCAATAGCGTCGTCAGCTGCCCCGATCGGCCCAGCAGGTCGTGACGGATCCGGTCGACCGCCTCGGCGTCGGCGGCCTGTGTCAGGGCCTGTCTGGCATCCGCGCCGATTCGGTCGAGATCGTCGGAGAAGGTCATCGGCGGTGCCCGGCGCCATCGGCGACCATTTGTGCGCCACGACAGTTGTGCGCTCGCGCGGTCGTGCAGCGCAGATGACGCATGAGGGGCGCGCCGGGCGTCGGGAGGAGGGTGAGGCTCATCGGTCCGCCATCAATCATCGGTGAAAACGAACGACCCCGCCCCGCATTCGGGACAGGGTCGGGTAGGGACCGGCGGGGACCCGCCGGTCAGCCCGTAAAGGAGGCCTTCGAGGTCTCGACGATCGCCGCGAAGGCGGCAGGCTCCCGGATGGCCATGTCGGCCAGGATCTTTCGATCGACCTCGACGCCGGCGGCCTTGAGACCGGCAATGAAGCGGCCATACGGCACGCCGTGCTGGCGGGAGGCGGCGTTGATGCGCTCGATCCACAGCCGGCGCATGTCGCGCTTGCGGTTCCGGCGGTCACGGTATGCGTATACGAGGGCATGGATGAGCGCCTCGCGCGCCGGACGGACCAGCTTCGAGCGGGTGCCGCGACGTCCCTCGGCCCGGCCGAGCAGCTTCTTGTGGCGCTTGTGTGCGGCGACGCCACGCTTGACGCGAGCCATCGGCTACTTCGCCTTACCGGCGTACGGCATCAAGCGCTCGAGGGCGCTGCGGTGCGTGTCGGATGCCTCGGCCATGCCGGCATAGCGGCGCGTGCGGCGGCTCGACTTGATCTCGAGGTGATGGCCGCGCCAGGCCTTCGGACGGACCCACTTTCCGGACCCCGTCTTCCGATAGCGCTTGGCCGTCCCTTTGTGGGTCTTCATCTTCGGCATCTGGTTTACGGTCCCTGCTGCGCCGGCGCCTCGCTCGTCGCCGGAGCGGCCGGCTCACGAGGTGGAGCCGGGCTCTTGGCGGCGATCGCGTCACCGATCGTGTCACCGGCAGCCGCGGAGGTGTCCGCTTCGCCGTTCTCCCTCTTCTTCTCGGCCCGCTTCTCGACCGGGGCCATGACGATGTACATGCTGCGACCCTCGAGCAACGGCTGCCGCTCGATGGTCCCGTGCTCGGCCAGCACCTCGGCCGTGCGCATCAGCAGGTCGCGGCCGAGGTTCGAGTGGCTGATCTCGCGGCCGCGAAAGCGGACGGTGACCTTGACGCGGTCCCCTTTGTCGAGGAACTCGGCCGCACGCCGCGCCTTCGTCTTGAGGTCGTGGACGTCGATCTTGACGGCCAGCCGAACCTCCTTGAAGGACTGCGACTTCTGCTTCTTCTTCTGTTCGCGCTCGCGCTTCTGGAGCTCGTACTTGTACTGTCCAAAGTCAAGGATGCGGCAGACCGGCGGGACTGCGGTGGGCGCCACCTCCACGAGGTCGAGCCCCTTCCCCTGCGCCAGGGCGAGCGCTTCAACAGTGGGCATGACACCCAGCTGCTGCCCTTCATCGTCGATGACCCTCACCTCTCGGATACGGATCATCTCGTTGATGCGGAGGTCCCTTGCCAGCTTATGTGCTCCCCTTCAACAACAAGGCCACCTCACCGATCACGGACGGGTGGCCCTGCAACGTACGCGAAATGCCGGCGGATGATACACCCAAATCGAACGCATGGTCAACGCGGCCGAGCGTGATCAGCGCTCCTCGACGGGCTCCAGGTCGAAGAGCGGGATCGTGCGTTTCGTGCGGCGCTGGTAGGTCGCGTACAGCGGAAAATCCTCGCACACCAGCTTCCACAGCCGGTCCCGCTCCGCACCCGCGACCTCCTTCACACGGACCTGGCGCTCGTCGCCGCCGTGGCGGACCGTGGCACGCGGCTCGGCCCGGAGATTGCCCGCCCAGGCGGGGTCTCTCGCCGCGCCGCCGCGCGAGCCGACCACGACCAGCCGGTCGTCGTCATCGAATGCGTAGAGGGTGACAGGGCGCGCCTTTCCGCTCGTCCGTCCGGTGGTCGTCAGCCTGATCTGCCTGCGCACGGTCAGCGCGGGTAGTCGTAGAAGACCGCGACCTGCCGGCCGTCAGGGTCGGCCAGGCGAAAGCTGCGCGTGCCCTCCCAGTGATCGCCCGACGGCGGCGCCGCCAGCGCGAACCCGCGGCGCGCCAGCTCCTGCGCCCACGCGTCGACCTCCGATGCGGTCTCGACCTTGAAGCCGATCTGGAGCCCGTCGCGGGTGGCGGTCTCGCCGCGGCGGAAGCTGAGCTCGAAGCCGCCCAGCTCCAGGTCGACGCCGGCATCGTCACCGGCCATTCGACGGAACCCGAAGGCCGATTCGTAGAACTCCGCCGCACGCGGCGGGTCGGTGGATCGCAGGGCCAGCTGGCCGATGCCGCGCATCTTCCTCACGACATCCCCACCTGACCCGTTGGGCGGGTCAACGCGCGACGGAGCGGCAGATAACGGTGAGCTCCTCCTCGATCTGACCCGTGGCGCGAGGGGATAGCGTCAGAGCTCGAGCTTCTTCGCGCCTTGACCCGTGGCGCGGGCGGCCCCTCCCGAGCAGCGTCACTCTGCGGCGGCGACCGGCCACAGCTCGCGGGACGCGTCGCGCGCCTGCAGGTCGGCGATGAACTCGTCGAGCGCCACGCCCTGCGACGACTCGCCGGTCCGGAGGCGCGGCGAGACGGCCCCGCCCTCGGCGTCGCGGTCGCCCACGACGACCATGACCGGCACCTTCTGCTCCTGTGCGTCGCGCAGCTTGAGCTGCATGCGCTCGGATCGGTCGTCGACCTCCGCGCGCAGCCCGGCATCGGCCAGGGCGGTGCGCACCGACTCGGCGTAGTCGAGATGGCGGTCCGCGATCGGCACGATCATCACCTGCACCGGCGCCAGCCAGAACGGGAAGGCGCCGGCGTACTGCTCGGTCAGGATGCCGATGAAACGCTCGAAGGAGCCGTAGATGGCGTAATGAATGACCACCGGGCGCTCGAAGCCTCCGTCCGCCGCCCGGTATTCGAGGTCGAAGCGCTGCGGCAGCTGGTAGTCGGCCTGGATGGTGGCCATCTGCCACTCCCGGCCGAGCGCGTCCTCGATGAAGATGTCGATCTTCGGCGCGTAGAACGCTCCCCCACCCTCATCCATCGTGTACGACATGCCGTCCTCGTCCAGCCGCTCGCGGAGCCGGCCCTCGGCACGCTCCCAGAACTCGTCTGAGCCGAGGCGCTTCTCCGGCCGCGTGGCGAGCCTGGCGCGCGGCTCGAAGCCGAACGGCGCGTACTGCCTGCGCACGAGCGAGAGCGCCAGACGCAGCTCGTCATCCACCTGGTCGTCGCGGCAGAAGACGTGGGAGTCGTCCTGGGTCAGCTGCCGGACCCGGAACATCCCGGCCAGCACCCCGGTGCGCTCCTTGCGGAACAGGGTCGAGTAGTCGGCGAACCGGATCGGCAGCTCGCGATACGAATGCGATCGGGTCTTGTAGATGAGGATCTCCTCGGGGCAGTTCATCGGCTTCAGCCCGGAGACGTGGTCGTAGTCGTCGAGGACGAACATGTTGTCCTGGTAGTTGCCCCAGTGGCCGCTCGTCTCCCACAGCTCCTTCCGCACCAGGCTGGGCGTGCGAACTTCGTCGAAGCCGGCCTCACGGCGCACCTGGCGCGACCAGGCTTCGAGCGCCCGCCAGAGGGCCATGCCACGCGGGTGGAGGAAGGGGGCGGCTGGCGACTCGGGGTGGAAGGTGAACAGGTCGAGCTCGCGACCGAGCTTGCGATGGTCGCGCTTCTTCGCCTCCTCCAGCCGCCAGAGGTGCTTGTCGAGCTCCTCCTGGTTGTCCCAGGCCGTGCCGTAGATGCGCTGCAGCATCGGCCGGGACTCGTCGCCACGCCAGTACGCGCCGGCCGTGTGGAGCAGCTTGAAGGCCCCCAGCTCCTTCGTGGATCCGATGTGGCCGCCCCGGCACAGGTCCTCGAACGAGCCATGGCGATAGAACGACACGGTCTCCCCCTCCGACGCGGGCAGGTCGTTGACGATCTCGACCTTGAACGGCTGCCCCTTCGCCTCGAGCTGTTCGATCGCCTCGGCGCGCGGGAGGTCCATCGAGTGCTCGAAGCGCAGGTCCGCGGCCTGCTGCTCGCGCATCTTGGCCTCGATCTGCTCGAGGTCGCCCGGCGTCAACGGCCGCGGCAGGTCGAAGTCATAGTAGAAGCCATCCTTGATGGCAGGGCCGATGCCGAGCTTCGCGTCGGGGAAGAGCTCGATGACCGCGGCAGCCATCATGTGGGCGGCGCTGTGGCGCATCGCCGCCAGGCGGTCCTCGGTGCCCGACGACAGGGCGGCGGCGGCGTCCGCATGCGTCTCGTCCGCGTCGATTGCCATGCGCCGAAGGGTAGCGCATGACGATATGAGCCACTACGGGCGGGCGTCGGCCTCCGGTCCGACCCCGTCGTCCCGCCGCGGCTGCTCGGATTCCAGCTCCGGCTCGCCGGGCATCCCGGTCTCCGGAATCGGATCATCCATGTCGCCAGTCGGGGGCGTCATGGTGCCGCCGCCCGGGTAGGCGTCGTCACCGATGGGATCGCCGGCATCGCGATCCGGCTCGTCGAGCGGGCCCTGTCCGGGTCCCTGCGGGTCGTCACGGTTGATCATCGGTCTGCTCCTGCGTGCGTGCGGGAACCGCGATGCAAGCGCCAGGCCACCTCAGACGCGCTTGAACTGCTCGAACGGCTGACGGCAATCGGCGCAGTGGTGGATCGCGCGGCACAGGGTCGGGCCGAACGGGTTGTCCAGGGTGGTATTGCGCGAGCCGCAGTACGGGCATTCGGCGATCGGCATCACCGCGAGCACGTCGAGCCCGTCCCCTCCCTCCATGACCGGGGGTGCGAAGCCGCTGCCTCGCAGCTGCTCGCGGCCGGCGACGGAGATCCGCTCGCTCGTCCACGGCGTCGCGAAGCTCACCTCGACCTCAACGCGGTCCGCGACACCCAGCTCCGTCAGCCGCTCGCCGATCTGCTGGCGCATGACCTCGATTGCCGGGCACCCGACGAAGGTCGGCAGCAGCTCGATATGAACCAGCTCGGGACCGATGCGCACCTCGCCAATCACCCCGAGATCCACGAGGCTGATGGCTGGAATCTCCGGGTCCGCGATGCTGGCGAGTGCGTCCCACACGCGCTGCTCCCGCGCGTCGAGCGTCGGCGAGCTCACCATGTCGCGCCCTCTATCGACCGGGCGACCATGGTGAACTGGCCGTGGAGCCAGCCGAAGTCATCGGTCCGTCGCGTCCGGCCGTCGATGCTGGGCTCCGCCGGCGGAAGGGCGCCGGTGATCGGCTCGAGCACCGGCCGGACCGTTTCCTGCCAGGCGGCGTGGAGCGCGCGCAGGGGCTCGGGCAGGAAGCCGGCCCGGACCAGCTCCTCGTCGGCCAGCAGCGGCGCGAAGACCTCCTGGGCGTCCGGCCACAGGCGGACGAGGGCATCGACGAGACGCTCGCGGACGTCGGGCGCGGCGTCGGCGAGGCGCCGCAGCCAGGCGTCGACGTGCAGCCGGTGGTACGTCTCCTCGCGCCGCATCTTCGTCGTCAGCTGGGCGAGCGGCGCCCACCTGCTGCTCGCCAGCGCGGTGAGTCGAACGGCATCGGCCGACTCGTACAGCCAGCGACGCGCCACGCTGAACGCCCAGTCGCCGCGCGCGTGGTTGAGCAGCGCCGCGTGCCGGTAGGCATCGGGCGCGCGACCGAAGGCGATCCGGTCGGCGTCATCGCCGGTCAGGTCAGCCAGCAGCTCGTACAGGGCACGCGCATGCCCGATCTCGTCCTGGGCGATCGAGCTGGTCGCCACGTCCTCCTCCAGCATCGGCGCGATGCCCGTCCACTCGGAGTCCCAGCAGCCGATCACGAATTCGTCGTCCGCGACGCCGAGGATCAGCTCGGCGAGCGCCTCCCGGCCGGCCTCGTTGAGCTCAGGGGATGCCTTCGCTACCGGTGCGGACTCGGCCATCTACTCCCCCGCCGTTCCGCCGGCGCGCGCCTTCGCCGCCTCGAGCTTGTGCTTGATGAGGTATCCGCCCGGCTTCTTGTGGGACCGGTCGAAGGGCGGTTTGAGCAGGTCGGGGTCGTCGAGCTCGGTGATCGCGTCGCGCGGCACGATCCAGAGGCGATGCGACTCGCCGCGCCGGCCGTAGAACTCGCGCGCGTAGTGCATCGCAAGCTCCTCGTCTGGAGCGTTCACATTGCCGGAATGGATCATCGGGTCGCCCTCGTCCTCCTGGCGGAAGACCTCCCACACGCGCTCGCTCATGCCGCCCGCGTCAGGCTGCGGCCGTCGCGTTCCCCAGGAGCGCGTCGCGGACCCACTGCGTGTCGGCGTAGTGATCGCGCCGGAACCCGAGCCGCTCCTGCGATGCCGGGCCATGGCCGGTCACGACGGACTTCAGCTCTGCCCAGTCGGGCTCCGTGTACTGCCACCGGCCTTCGGCCTCGTCGTAGTGCAGCGCAACGTCGGGGATCTGCAGGCCAAGCTCGCGGATGCGCGGCACGTAGATCGACAGGAACTCCTGGCGCAGCTGCTCGTTGTTCTTGGCCTTGATGCCCCAGTGCAGATCCTTGTCCCTGGCCGGGTCGGTGGGTGGTCCGTGCATCTGCATGAGCGGCCCCCACCATCGGTCCAGGGCCTCCTGCACCATGGCGCGCTGGGCATCGGTCCCGTTCATCAAGGTCAGGACGACGTCGCGCCCGTGCATGATGTGAACGGACTCCTCCCAACAGATCTTCCGCATTGTGCGGGCATAGGGCGCGTAGGAGGAGTCGCGAAGTGCCTGCTGCGACACGATCGCAGCCGCATCGACGAGCCAGGCGATGATTCCGATATCCGCCCACGAGCGCGTCGGGTAATGGAAGACGTTGTGGAACTTCGTCTTTCCCTCGAGCAGGTCGGCCAGCATCTGCGCCCGCGGCTTGCCGAGGTCCTCGGCCACGCGGTAGAGCAGCTGGGCGTGGCCGACCTCGTCCTGGATCTTGCTGGTCAGGGCCAGCTTCCGCCGCAGGTTTGGCGCGCGCATGATCCAGTCGCGCTCGGGCAGCACGCCCATCAGCTCGCTGTTGGCATGCATCTCCACGAACTTGAGGACGGCCGCGCGATACTCGTCGGGCATCCATGCGTCCGCCTCGACCTTGCCGCCCGATCCGACGTGGGCGAAGAAGCCGTCGGCGTCCCCCGGCGCGTACGGCGGCCGGCCGTTCAGCGGCTGAATCGTATCGGTCTGCTCCACGGTGGCCATAGGGTACCGCAAGACCGATGCACGAGACAGGGGCGAGGCCGATATACGTATATACTCCGCGAGCCTCAGGCCGGGCGCAGCTCGAGCGTCGTGTCGAGCACCTCGTCGCGGACCAGCGTCGAAGCGCCGATCAGTCATGCGGCGCGCGCTTCAGCGGTCGGTGCCATCGTTCGTATGCCTCGCGCCCGGAGCAGTCAACCCGCAGGGAGCCCTCTACCGGGCTGATCTCGACGCGCGGCACGTACAGATCGGTCGGAAGCAGGCCACGGGTCCTGACCAGCAGGTAGTCGACGAAGACGGCGTCGACCGTCCCGATCCTCGCGCCGCCACGACCGACCAGCCGGGCGCCGGGCCGGATATCTGATGGGTCCACGCGCCGTAGCCTAGTGCGCGCGCTCGCCGCGTGTCCCGCCGCCGCGTCGGCGTCCAGCTCAGCCGCCTCGATCAGCCGGCACGGCGACCTCGAGGGCACCGGCGACGACCGAGACCCGAAGCGGAAGGCCTCCGAACGGCTCGCCGTCGAGGTGGACCAGCGTGGCGGGCTCGCCGTCGAGCTCGACCGTGCGCCCGGTGTACGTGCTCACCTGCGGATGCCGGACGTGGGTCCCGCGATACAGGTTCGGCAGCTGCCGCAGGGCGGTCATGCGCGAGATGTCGCCCACCACGCAGACGTCGAGGAGGCCGTCGTCCGGCCGCGCCCAGGGCGCGATCCGCATCCCGCCGCCGTAGTACGCGCCGTTGGCGATGGCGACGAGGAGCACCTCGTGGACAGACCGGGCTCCGTCAATGACGAGTTCGACCCGCCGGTTCGCGTAGCGGCGCAGCTCGCTGAGCGTGGTGAGCAGGTAGCCGCCTCGGCCTGCCTGCCAGCCCCGGCGATCCAGCATGGCCTTTGCGACCTGGCCGTCGAAGCCGATCCCGCCGGCCGATGCGAACCAGCGCTCGGCGCCGTCACCGTTCCGCGCTCGCGCAACGTCCAGCGGAGACGTCGTGCGACCGATCGCCGCGCGCCATGCCGACGCCGGGTCAGCGGGCAGGCCCAGGCTGCGCGCGAGGTCGTTGCCGCTGCCGAGCGGCAC
>JACCWY010000183.1 GCA_013697395.1 Chloroflexota bacterium
CTGGCTGCCCAACCTCCAGGCGATGACTGTGACTGCCGGCGGCAAGGTCACCAAGGTCAAGGCCTGCAGCCGATGTCGGCGCACCGCCCAGAAGACCTGATCCCGCGCTCCGCACACCGTTGCCCGCGTCACGAGACGCGGGCGTTTCTATTTCTGGGAGTCGAGCGTCAGCGTGAACGGGCCATCGTTGACGAGCTCCACGGCCATCTCGGCGCCGAAGCGTCCGGTTTCGACGCGTGCGCCCGCCTCCCGCAGCCGTGCGACGAACCGATCCAGCAGCGGCACCGCCACCTCCGGCAGTGCCGCGCCGGTGAACCCGGGACGTCGGCCGCGCCGCAGGTCGGCGAGGAGCGTGAACTGCGAGACGACCAGCAGCGAGCCGCCGGCATCGGCCAGGTCGAGGTTGGTATGGCCCTCGGCATCGCGGAAGTAGCGCAGGCCGAGAAGCTTGTCGGCCATGCGGTCGACGACCTCGGGCGTGTCATCGGTCCCAATCCCGACGAGCACCATGGCTCCTCCGCCGATCTCGCCAAGCAGGTCGCTGCCTTCGTGCACGGACGCGCGGGTCACGCGCTGGACCACGAGGCGCATCGGTCTAGGGAGAGGCGGACGGCGAGGGGCTGGCCGACGGCGCCGACGGAGATGGCTCCGCGATGACCGGACCGGAGTCCTCGCCCTCGCGCGGCGCGCCGAGCGCGGCCTCGGTGAAGGTTGCGCGCGCGTTCCAGATCATCCAGCCCTTCGCGTCGTTGTCGGCGGCGGCCTGCATCTCGGCCAGCACCTGGTCGGCGGTGTACGGCGGGAAGGCCCCGTAGCCGAAGTCCTGGATCCAGGGCCGGATGACGACCGCCAGGCCGTCCTTCTGGCGGTTCATGATCTCGAGGGTCTTGTCGATCACGTCGTACGGCGCGGTGTTCGGCACGGGATGCCCGAATACGCCCGGGCCGTAATGCGACGGGTAGACCATGGGGCAGAAGTAGTCGACGTACGGCATGATCACCTCCGGCCGCTGCCCGATGCCCTGGTCGTCGGGGACGATGAAGCTGATCGGGAAGACGTCGGCACCGAGGAACGTACGCGTTGCGTCCAGCTCGGAGCTCACCACCCGAAGCACGCGCTGGATGGCCGGCAGGCGGAAGGACTGCGTGTTCGGCAGGTTCGTATCGGCCACGTCGTACGGGCCGTCGCTGAAGAAGCGGATGTAGTCGAGCTGCACCTCGTCGAAGCCCTTGGCCGCGAGGTCGCCGGCGATCGAGGCGACGTACTCCGCCACGCCGGGTGCCGACGGATCCAGCCACGCGCCGCCGATGTTGTCCCGCCACGGCTCCCCCGTCGCGCTGTTGCGCACGGCGAGCTCGGGCCTGGCGGCGGCGGACGTGTTGTCCTTCATGACCACCATGCGGGCGATCGTGTAGATCCCGCGCTCCTTGAGCATCGGGAGGAGCTCCTCGAGGTCGAAGATCGGCGCCTCGCGCAGAGCACCCAGCTCGGCCGCGGTCTCGAGATCGGTCTCGTAGTAGAGGCGCCCGTCCGTCTCCTTGACGTCGATGACGAGCGCGTTCGCCTCGGTGCGCTCCAGGAGCGCGAGCATCTCGTCCAGCCGCCCGGGAGCCTCGAAGATTGCGGACGGCGCGTACAGGGCGCGTGCCTCGAACGGCTGGAGCGCGACGTCGACCGCGGCACCGTCGGTGATGGCGACCTCGTGCAGCCGGAAGCCCGGCACCTTGTAGATCACGGTGGCGGCCTCGGGCACGTCGGGCAACCGATAGGCCCCGTCCTCGTCGGTCTCGACCAGGCTCTCGGAGCCTTCCACGAAGATTCGCACGCCGGCCACCGGCTCCCCGGCCGCATCGGTGACCACGCCATCGACGACGTTCGGGCGCAGCTCGACGCGCAGATCGCCTTCGTCCGGGACCGATGCGTTGGCGGGGTCGTGCCCGTCGGCGGTGACGGAGACCGAGGCGCCGCGCATCGCGGTGAGCGTGACGGTGCCGTCCTCGGCCGTCATGGCCGTGGTCTCCTCGAC
>JACCWY010000191.1 GCA_013697395.1 Chloroflexota bacterium
GTCGAGCAGCTGGGCGCGGCGCGCCCGGCCGCGTGTCGGATCGGTCATGAAGGCGACGATCGCGCCACCAATGCTGGCCAGCCCCGCCAGCAGAAGGGTTCCCATCCAGCCAGGTCCACGCGGCTCACCGGCGGCGGCTGCGCGCGCTCGGCGGGCGGCCCGGCCGGCCTCCCGGCGGGCGTCATTCGTTCGCTCCCTGAGTCCCATCCGTCTTCTCCACGTGCGTGCGGTAGGACGGAGGTATCGCACGCGGCGTGCCGGGCCTTCACCTCGGTTGCGCCAACTTCATGCAAAGCTCATCGAACCGCAATCGAGCGTCGGATATACTCGCGACAGCCCTCCGGAGGTGGGCGATCGCATGATCTTCGACCCGATCTACATCTTCGTCGTCCTGCTGCCGACCATTGCCATCACTGGCTGGGCGGCGTGGCGGGTGCGCTCTACCTACTCCAAGTGGTCCAAGGTCGACTCGGGCATCAACGTCGATGCTTTCGACTTCGCTCGCCGGCTCCTGGATCGCCAGGGCCTTCAGCACGTGAAGATCGAGCCGACCCCGGGCAAGCTGACCGATCATTACGACCCGCGCGGCAAGGTGCTGCGCGTGAGCACACAGGTGGCCGATGCCTCCGCCCTCACGACCACCGGCGTGGTGACGACCAGTCCGCGACTCTCGGTGGCCGCTGCTGCCGTCATCGCGCACGAGGTCGGACACGCGCTCCAGGATCATGCCGGCGAGCCGGCCATGAAGCTCCGCCAGGCGATCGTGCCGGCGGCGCAATTCGGCTCGGGCATCGCCCCGTGGCTGATCATCGGCGGCTACTGGCTCAACGTCATGGGCCTCGCCCTCGTGGGTCTGATCGGCTTCGGCGCGGCCGTGCTTTTCACCTTCGCCACCCTGCCGGTCGAGATCGGCGCGTCGGGCAAGGCGCTCGCCTTCGTCAACGGCAGCGGCATGGTCGGGGAGCGGCAGGAAGGCGCGCGCGCCGTCCTCAAGGCGGCGGCCTGGACCTATGTCGCCGGGGCGCTCACCGCGCTGCTGACGTTCCTGTACTACGTGTGGCTCATCTTCGGCCGGCGTGACTGACCTTCCGCTCGCCGGTTCACGTCCGGCGATCAGCGAGACCGACCTTCCATCGCTCGCCGCGTGGCTCGCAGCCCGCGGCGAGCCCGCGTATCGAGCCGAGCAGGTGCTGGCCGGGGCACATCGGCCGGAGGCATCGAGCTTCACCGACATGACCGACCTTCCGGCATCGCTGCGCATCGCGCTGGACGAGGACTTCCGATTCAGCACGATCCTCGACAGCCATGTCCTCGGTGCCGATGGCGGCATGACCGCCAAGGCGGTCCACGAGCTGGCGGACGGCCAGCGCATCGAGTCGGTCCTCATGCGCTACGCGGCCCGGGCCGCGATGTCCGAGCGGACGACGATCTGCATCAGCTCGCAGGCCGGCTGCGCCGTCAACTGCCCGTTCTGCGCGACCGGCCAGGCAGGGTTCGGGCGGCAGCTGACTGCCGGCGAGATCGTCGACCAGGTCCTGCACTGGCACCGGCCGCCCTGGAACGCGCTCGGCGACGCGTCGCGCGGCCACTACAACGTCGTGTTCATGGGTATGGGAGAGCCGCTCAACAACGCCGACCGGGTGTTCGAGGCCGTGCGGCTGC
Source organism: Chloroflexota bacterium (assembly GCA_013697395.1). GTDB lineage: Bacteria > Chloroflexota > Limnocylindria > QHBO01 > QHBO01 > JACDBZ01. Next base: position 1,663 of record JACCWY010000191.1, read on the forward strand.
TGAATGACCCGGGGCGGCTGGGGATCGGCGCGCGGCACATCACGGTCAGCACGTCGGGCGTCGTGCCGGGCATGGACCGCATGGTCGACGAGCTGCCGCAGGTCAACCTGGCCATCAGCCTGCACGCCGCGACCGATGCGCTGCGCGACGAGCTCGTGCCCATCAACCGCAAGTGGCCGATCGTCGAGGTCATTGCCGCCGGCCGGCGCTTCGCCGGGCGCACCGGGCGGCGGGTGAGCCTCGAGTACGTGATGATCGACGGGCTCAACGACACCGACGAGCAGGCCCACGGCCTCGTCGCGCTGGCGCGCGGCTGGCTCACGCACGTGAACCTGATTCCACTCAACCCGACGC
>JACCWY010000203.1 GCA_013697395.1 Chloroflexota bacterium
CTGCTAGGACGACGCGAGTCGCTACGCCACTCGCGGACGCACCGTGATCGGGCGGCGCCGGAAGCTCAACCATGCTCGTCGATGCCTCGATGAGCCCGAGGAGGGACATCCATCTCCATGGCTCCCAGGAGGCCGGCCACGATACCGGCATGCGCGTGGTTGACCTCGCTTGACCGGCGCTCAGCGCGGGGCGTTGTCACAGTCACGATCTCTTGGACCTGGCTCGGAGGGCGGCTCAAGACAACGACGCGATCGCCGAGGTACGCCGCTTCCTCGACGGAGTGCGTCACGAACACGATCGTCTTGCCGGTCGCGCGCCAGATCCGAACCAGCTCTTCCTGGAGCGACATGCGAGTATGCGCGTCGACCGCTGCGAACGGCTCGTCCATCAGGACCACCTCTGGATCGGCTGCCAGGGTTCTTGCGACAGCCGCCCGCTGTCGCATGCCTCCTGAGAGCTCATGCGGGAACTTGTCCTCGAATCCGCCGAGTCCTACGAGGTCGATGAACTCCTGTGCCACCGCGTTGCGCTCGGCGCGGCGCATGCCCTGAATTTTCGGTCCCAGAGCGACGTTCGCGCGAAGGTTCTTCCACGGGAGTAGCGCGTACTCCTGGAAGACGATGCCTCGGTCTCGTCCAGGAGCAGTGACGCGCCCGCCTTTGACGCTGATCTCTCCCGCAGTTGGTCGGAGAAGTCCGGCGATCAGATAGAGGAGCGTCGACTTTCCGCAGCCGGAAGGCCCGAGGATGCAAACGAAATCGCCCTCGGAGACCTCGAGATCGATCGATCCGATCGCAGTGACGTGTTCGCCGGTCTGTTCGCTCGTGTACACGTGATGGATCCCGCGAACCGAGATCGCCACGTCGGACGAGCCTGTGCTCCCAAGCTCAGTGCTCACTGGCTCTGTGTGGGGAGCCGTGGAGCGCGTCATTCGTCGCCGATTTCGTCCCACAGTGCGACCCTCTTGACCCAGAACTGCTCTCCGATGTGGCGGACGTCGCTTTGCGAGACGCCCTGAAGGTAGAACCGAGTTCCCTCCACCCGGGCGATCGAGCAGCATTCGGTGAAGAAATCCGAATGAAACCGCTCCGGAGTGAAAGGAAGGACGACAACCACGTTCGCTTGTCCTCGCTCCTCCAAGGTGTGCTCGACTTTCTCGGAGACATGGACGCTCGCAAAGAAGAACTGTGCAACCTGCCAAAGCAGCAGCGCAGAGACGATAACCACGGTTGTGGACACAGGCCGAACCCACCATGGCCGTGGCCTGCCCGCTCGACCCCTGTAACGAGGCCGTTGACGTGTCATCAATCCAGCCGCTTGCAGCGGCCCTGGCTACGCTCGCGGGTGATCATTGGGAAGGTCCGGCTAGAGCCGGAACTTCTTTGGGATCTTGGGAAGATCGGAGAAGTACTGAGGATACTTCGCCTGAACCTCCTTGCTCAGAGTTGGGTCGATTGCCGTCCTCGCATCGAGGCCTTTGCTGAGAATTTTAAGTGAGATCAGCGTGGGGATCGTCAAGTAAGCGAGCCGAGAGAGCGTGAGCTTCGAGATGCGGCCGTCGAAGCGAACGAAGTTGATCCCCCTCCTGGAGACTTCCGGCGCTACACCGGACGTACGCTGGATCACGTCGATGAGCCCCTTGTTCAGGTTTCGCCGTGCCCACTGCTGCGCTTGTGCGGACGCTGCCAGGAAGTCGACGAGCAAGGCTCGGTTCGCCCGGATCGTCTCCTCCGTCGACACGAAGATGCCGGGACCGAAGAGCGGCGCGGGGCCGCTGACGCGCACCGAGCCGGGTACCTGGACGAGGGATACGCTCGGCCAGGGCTCCACGAAGCTGACGGCATCCACGGCACCGGTCTGTAGGGCGATGGCGAGATCCGGCGGACGCACGTTGACCAGTCGGACATCGTTGCGTTGGACACCCGCGCTGGCAAGCACCGAGAGCAGGCCGGCCTCGCCGTCGGTGCCCAGCGGGACGCCGATCCTCTTTCCCGCCAACTTTGCGACCTCGCCGCGCCCAACTCCTGCCCTCGGGCCGGCGACGACGTAGTTCGTCGAGTAGAACTTCTTCACCGAAGTTCCGTGGACGATGCCGATGATCTTGAGCGGGATTCCGTTCACGATGGCCGGGTAGGTCGCGGCGGTACCGATCGGCGCGACCTTCGCTTGCCCCGACGCGAGCGCGGCGACGAGCCCGGGGCCTCCTGTGGTGACGATGTTCGGCTTCATGTCCAGCCCGTGGCGCCTGTAGAAACCCCTCTCGATGCCCGCGAAGATCGGAGAGGTGTCTATGCCGCCCGAGTTAATGGTGATCTCAAGTGGTCGCACGGCCTGCTGCGGCGTCACGGCCCCTGCCGCGGCTCCGCGGGCGACGCCTGTCCCCAAAGCTCCGAGTAGTCCGCCTGAGACGCCGAGCGCCGCGGCCCCTAGGGCGCCCTTCTGCAGCAGCTGCCGTCGGGACATCTCCAACTCATCCAGGCGACTCCACTCATCTCTTGACATGTGCCTCTGTCCTCCCTCGAGGTTTGGCAAGCCATCGTTTGAATGACTGCATGATGGTATACCATAGATACGATCCGAAGTGAAGCGGGGTTACGAAAGGTATTCCGGTAGCAGTCCTCGTCTTCGGCGGCGGCTTGACAGCCTCCGGGTCGTTGTTGCCTAGTGGCAGAGAGACCGGCGTAGCCGCCGGTTGCGTTCAGATCGCCGGCCCAAGGTCAGATTCTTCGCTTCGACGAGGCTGCTGAAGTGGCCTGGCTGTCGCGGTCGACGCTTCGGGCCGCCGTGCCGGCGTCGGCGCCCGGTCGACGGCGAGTCGCTCTGGGCGACGTCGTCGCTGGGGTGAGCGTCGCCGCCGTCCTCCTCCCCCAGTCGCTTGCGTATGCGCAGCTGGCCGGGATGCCACCGGAGCGTGGCCTGT
>JACCWY010000222.1 GCA_013697395.1 Chloroflexota bacterium
GCCCTGGGCTGGAGCGCCGCACGGGCCGTAGATGGCACCGGCGACCTGGCCGGCCCGGTCCGCGTGGCACCCGACGGCCGCGCGATGAGCAATGCCTTGCTCTCGGTCGAAGTGGCGGACGACGGCACCCTTCGGCTGGAGACGCAGGACGGCGTGACCGTGGCCGGTGTCGGGCGCATCGTCGACGGTGGCGACTTCGGCGATTCCTACAACCACGCCCCGCCGTCGACGGACGCCCTGGTGGACGCACCAGCCTCGATCAGCGTCGAGGCAGACCTGCGCGGACCGATCCGCGGCCGGCTTGCGGTGACGCGCCGCTACGCCTGGCCCGCCGGCGCCGTTGCCGACGGATCGGCGCGGACCACGGACACGGTCGCCACCGAGGTCGTCATGCAGGTCGAGCTGCGTGCGGACGAGCCCTTCGTGCGCATCGGTCTCGCCTTCGACAACCGCTCCGACGACCACCGCGTTCGGTTCCACGCCTCCCTGCCGCGCGCAGCCGAGCGATCCCACGCGGAGGGCCAGTTCGCGGTCGTCGAGCGCGGCATGGCGCCCGAAGGCGGGTACCGAGAGGAGCCGCTGGCGACCTATCCCGCCCACGGCTGGGTCGATGCGGGCGGCCTGGCTGTCCTCCTGGACCACCTGGCCGAGTACGAGCTGACCGATGAGGGGCGCGAGCTGGCGATCACCGTCCTGCGCTCGACGGGCCTCATCAGCCGCAATGACAATCCGTACCGCCAGGATCCGGCCGGCCCCGAGATCGGCATCCCGAACGCGCAGATGCGCGGACCGTGGCGGCTCGCCTTCGCGCTGCTGCCGCATGCGCGAGGCTGGATCGAGGGCGGCGTGACGGGGGCCGCGGAGCGGTACCGTCACCCCTTTCTGACGTCACAGGGCGGCGCGGGTGGCGAGGCCACCTGGCCACCGCCGCGAGCCGGCGACGACGCGCTCCGCGTGGGCGGCGACCAGGTCTCTCTCTCATCGCTGCGGCGGCGAGACGAGGGGTGGCTGGAGGCGCGGATCGTGAACCTCGCGCCGGAGGTGCGGCGGGCGGTCGTCGCGGGCGAGATCGACGCGGCCCGCGATGCGTCCCTGCGCGGCGAGCCCGGCCCATCCCTGCCGCTCGAGCCCGACGGGTCGCTCGTCCTTCGGCTCGGGGCCGCCGAGATTCGCACGGTCCAGCTCCGGCGTCGCGAGACCGCGCTCGGGCGGGCCGACGTGCTCGACGCGGCCGGACCACGCCGGGGCGTTTGATAGGATTGCCCCTCGCACCCGATCGGCTCTGAATCGCACGACACGTAGCGGAGGATCACGCCGGTGGAGCTCGAGCAGCAACTCGCATCGGTCCCGCTCCTGGCGGGGCTCGACGCGCGCATTCGGCGCCGCCTCGCCGAGACCGGCAAGCGCCGCACCTACGCAGCCGACGAGGAGATCGTCCGGGAGGGTTCGACCGGCACGGCGCTCTACATCGTCCTGAGCGGACGGGCCCGCGTCGTGCGCGGCGGGGAGTCGATCGGCGAGGTCTCGGCGGGCGATTTCTTCGGCGAGCTGGCGCTCATCGAGGAGCATCCGCGATCGGCATCGGTCATCGCGGCCACGGAGGTCGACTGCCTGCTCTTCCCGGTCTGGGAGTTCACCGCGCTGCTGGAGGAGCATCCCGAGATCGCCGTCCCGATCATGCGCGCGCTGATCGGCCGCCTCCATCGACGCGAGCATCACGGGGCCTGAGCCCGGAGCGGCTCGGATGACGCTGAAAGTCGTCCTCGAGGTCGCACCCAAGCGCGCGTTCGCCTCTGCGATCGACTGGCCGGGCTGGTCGCGCGCCGCGAAGACCCCCGACGAGGCGCTCGAGGCGCTGCTTGCATACGCGCCGCGCTATGCCCCCGTGGCGCGCCGGGCAAAGACCTCGTTCCGTCCGCCGGCCACGGTGCGCGGAGTGAAGGTCGTGGAACGCCTCACTGGCGGCGGCGGCACGGAGTTCGGCGTACCGGGCTCGATGGCGAAGTCCGAGCGCGACCCCCTCGACGCGCATGACCTGAAACGGATGCTCGCGCTGCTCCGCGCGTCGTGGGCCGTCTTCGACCGCGTCGCGGCCGGCGCCGTTGGCGTGGAGCTGTTGAAAGGCCCGCGCGGCGGCGGGCGTGACCTGCCGAAGATCATCGGTCACGTGCCTGAGGCCGAGGTCGCTTACCTCGCGCAGCTGGGCTCGCGGTCGCCCGCCGCCGCGGACGAAGACCCAGGTCGACCGATGGCGCTGTTGCGTCGCACCTTCACCGACGCGCTGACCGCCATCGCCACGGGTCATCCGGTGGCGGATCCGAGGAACACGCAGAAGCCCTGGCCGCCGCGCTACGCGGTGCGTCGCTCCGCATGGCACGTGCTGGACCACGCGTGGGAGATCCAGGACCGGTCCCGCCGCCAAGTGACTGAGCCCCGGCGTTGACCCGCTCCACGGGTCGCGGGAGGCGGATCCACCGATCGCGGGCTGGGCTCAGCCGAGGCGCGTCAGGATCGCCTCGCGGTCGAAGATCCAGTTGCCGGCCACCAGGGCCACCCCGATCAGCGCCGCCACCACCAGGTTTCCGAGAAGCACCTGCTGAATCGTGAACGACGCCTGGCCGCTGAAGAAGCCGGCAATCGCCACGCCGATCACAGGGATGACGATGAACCCACCGATCTGTTGCGCCGCGCGCGGGTCGTTGACGCGGCTGCTGACGATGATGCCGAGCAGGACGCTGAGCAGGCAGATGAGGGGGACGAGGCTGAGCATGGCGACCTGCCATACGTCGTTGAAGATGAGGCGGGTGAGCACCGGATCGGCGATGGCGCCGTTGACGAGGCCGTAGAGGACAAAGACGGCCCACGTCGCCACGACGGCGGGGGCGGCCGAGGCGATCGCCTTGCCGGCGAGCAGCTCGCTCACCTCCATCGGCGTCGCCAGCTGCGGCTCGAGCGACCGTGCCGTCTTCTCGCCGACGATGGACTGGGTCGCGATGGCCATCGGCACCATGGCCGGGATCAGGAGGAAGTAGGCCATGAAGTTGAGCACGATGAACCCCTGGGCGGCGAGCTTCGGCTCGAGGTCGGGAAACTGGCTGATGTACTGCTCGATCTGGCCCATCTGCGCGGGATCGAGCTCGTTCGCCTCGATGAACGCCACGATGCCGGTCGGAATCGCGGCGAAGATGAGGGCCGGAAACACCACGGCGCCGAGCAGGAGCCGGTTGGAGAACAGGTCGCGCGCCTCCTTGGAGATGACCGCCCAGACGAACCCCGGCCGCACTCAGGCCACCGCCCCTGCCGAGCTGCTGCCCGCGCCGTCCGCGGCGGCATCCGTGTCGCGCACCGCGGCCTCGCCGACCATGTCGAGATACACCTGCTCGAGTGTCAACGCCTCCTCTCGCACGTCGACGATCCGCGCTCCAGCGTCCACGAGCGTGCGCACCAGCTCGGGGTTGTCGCCGCGCGGGTCATCGACCTCGACCAGCAGGGCCCCGTCCTGGGCCCGTGCGGCGCCCACGAACGGCAGGTTCGCCAGGAGGTCCAGGAAGGATGGCGGGCGTCGCGCCCCGACCAGCTCGACGCGCACGACGGCGGCACGGCCCTGGCGGCGAAGCCCGGCCGGCGTGTCGACCCGGAGCAGGGTGCCGCGCATGATCCCGATCCGGTCGCAGAGCCGCTCGGCCTCATCGAGGTTGTGGGTGCAGACCACGATCGAGCGACCGGCGTCGCGCAGGGTCGCGACGAAGTCACGCACCGTCTTGGCCGCGGACGGGTCGAGTGCGCTCGTCGGCTCGTCGAGGTAGAGCACGTCGGGCTCGTGCAGCAGCGCCCGTGCAATGGCGACCTTCTGCCGCATCCCCTTGCTGAACCCCCCGACCCGACGGTCGCCGACCTCCGCCAGCCCCACGACGCCGAGGTATCGAT
>JACCWY010000256.1 GCA_013697395.1 Chloroflexota bacterium
CCCCTGGCCCGGATGGAGTTCCTCCAACGGGCGGTCGGTCGCCTCGAGAACGCGGAACTGGTCACCTATCCGCGACTGGGCCACACCCTCAAGCCGGTCCTCGAGGACGTGCTGGATCGCGCAGCCGCCTGGGCGCTGGCGATGCTCCGAACAGAGTGAGACGGCCGCACGATTGGCCATGAGAGCTTCCTCCGGGCTCGGGTGCTGAACACCCCAAACCACGGAGCGAAGCCCTCATTCGCCGACAACAAGTACGGTGCGGGCTACTCCTGAAACTTGACCGTGGACAGGAACGCCTCGAGGAGCGCTTCCTGATTCTCCCGCCACACGGCAAAGACGTGGACTCGTCCGTCGATGAAGACGAACGCCTGGGCGTCGCTGCAGGGGTCGTTGATCAACAGCCGGCCCGCGTGACCGGCGACCGTAACGGCGATCGGCTGCAGCTTCTCGATCAAGGCGTCGCACTGTTGACCATCGCCTTGTGAACCTTCGTAGTAGGCGGTAATCCACTCGTCCTCGGACATGTCCGACGGCACGTCGTCCGCGAAGGCGGTGAACCGGATTTGGTACGGCGCCGCTTCGTCGATGAAGCTGTCTGCAGCCTCGGTCAGGAAGTCGAGCCGGTCGGTCTCGAACGTCCAGTCCCGCGTCGCGGGCTTGGCATCCCAGGTCGGTGGATGGGCGATCTCGTAGCCGTACCGTTCTGACGTGAAGGCGACCCAGTTGGACGTGTCCGTCAGGGCCTGCGCCGACGACGACGGCGACACGGCCGCCGAAGCCGAAGCGGACGGCGACGGCGAGGGTGTGCTGGCTGCGGGTCCGCCGACGCTCGCCGACGGTCCACGGCTCAGGAACATGCCGCCGACGACGAGCACCGCAATGACGGCGGCTACGGCGAGGGCAGGTTTGAGAAAGGTAAGCATCTGGTAGAACCTCCACGGCACGCGCAACACGCGCCGTTGTGGGATGTGGTCAATCTGGTCGAGGGCGGCGTCGATCACCCGGTCCGGCATCTGCTCCGCGCCTTCGGCCAGGTAGCGGTCGAGAACACGCTCGATGTCGGATCGGCTGGTCATGACGAACGTCCTCCGGCGACCAAGGCGCTGCGCTCGTCGGCCTCGAGGGCCGCGCGCATCGCCCGGTGGGCGTAGTGCAGTCGGGAACGGGCGGTGCCGGCCGGGATGCCGAGCGTCTCGGCGATCTCGGCCGGGGTCAGCCCGAGGTAGTGGTACAGGACGAGGATCGCCCGCTGCTCCGGCGGCAGCCGCCGGAAGCCTCGGTCGACCAGGTCCCGATTGGCAAGGTTGCTCGACTCATCGGGCTGCGACGGTCCGTCGATCGGCAGTACCCGGATGTGGGCGATCCACGCCCGCCGCCGGCGAGCTTCGCCGTAGCAGGCGCGGACAACGATGCGATGGAGCCAGGGCTCGAACCGGTCGGGATCGCGGAGCCCCGGCAGCTCACGCCAGGCGATCACCAGCGCCTGCTGCACGGCGTCCTCCGACCGGTCGACCTCGCGGAGGATCCGATGCGCGATCGCGTAGAGCCGGTCGCCGTGCACGCGTGCCAGGACCCCGAAGGCCTCCCGGTCGCCGTGACTGGCCAGCTCGATGAGATCTCGGTCCACCCGTGTCTCCCGTTGCGCCCGTGGGGGGCGCCTTCCGAGACTAATGAGCGGCAGAAAGCGTCAGGCGTTCAATCCCCGCTCGATTACGCTCCATGGCGGGCCGAAGTTAGCGCGCGACCGGGATCGGCTGGCCGACGCTCGACACGAGATTGAAGGCGCGTTCGGTGCGCGCCGGATCGTCGGACCGCTCGCAGGACCACCACGTGAAGATGATGGTGCCGCCCACCTGCGAGACCCAGAACTGCGCGTCCAGGGCGTAATTCGTCTGGCCAAAGCCGCTACCGAGGTGGCGCCCCAGCGCTGCCCCGGCGGTCGCGGCACTTGCTGCGTCGGGGAACTCGTAGACCGTCACGTATCCCGCGTTCGGATCACCGACATCGATCTGGAAGACGGCGCGCGGCGCGGCGCTCAGCTCCGGTGGCTCGGAGGTGCGAAAGGCGCGATTGACCAGCTCCAGGCGGAAGCCTTCTGGCTCAAGGGCGCCGCGAAGTGCCGCCGCTGCCCCGCTCAACTGCGTGGTCAGCGATTGGAGTGGTGTCGGCGCGGCGATGGACGCCTCGACCGGAGGGACGGTTGGCGCGCCGGAGCCGGATGGGGCGGTGCTTCCACAGGCGCCCGCCACGATGGACACCATGAGCGCCAGCAGTGCGGCACGACGGCGGCGCGGTGCCATCGGGGTCATCCGGGCGGCCAGGAGAGCGACCTTCCGCCAAGCAGGTGAACGTGAACGTGATCGACCGATTGCCCGGCTGCCTTCCCCACGTTGGTGACCAGCCGGTAGCCACTGCCGGCCACACCCTCCTGTTCGGCGATCCGCGTGGCTGCGGCGAGCATGCCCCCCAGCAGCGGACCGTCCTCTGCGCTCAGCTCGGCGGCTGAGCGGATGTGCCGGCGGGGAATGATCAGCACGTGGGTCGGCGCCTGGGGATTGACGTCGTGGAAGGCGAAGACATCGGTGTCCTCGTAGGCTACGCGGGCAGGAATCTCACCGGCGGAGATCCGGCAGAAGAGGCAGTCGTTGTCGGCCATC
>JACCWY010000269.1 GCA_013697395.1 Chloroflexota bacterium
GGCTACGGGGCGATCGTCCTGACCGTCGACCTGCCGTATCCGGGGAACCGGGAGCGCGACCTGCGCAACGACTTCGCGGTCGGCATCGGCGCGCACCTGCCGCCGGACCAGCCGGTGGACCCCGAGACGGGCATCGTGGTGGTGCCGTCCATGGACTGGGATGGGCTCGCCTGGCTGCGCTCGGTGTGTTCGATTCCGCTGATCGTCAAGGGCGTGCTGCGCGCGGACGACGCGGCGCGCGCCGTCGAAGCCGGCTGCGACGGCGTCTGGGTCAGCAACCACGGCGGGCGCCAGCTCGACACGGCGATCGCGCCGATCGACGCCCTGCCGGCCATCGCTGCAGCCATCGGGGAAGCCGCGCTGCTGGTGGTGGATGGCGGCGTTCGGCGGGGGATCGACGTGCTGAAGGGCCTCGCGCTCGGCGCGGACCTGGTCGCCGTCGGCCGGCCGGCACTGTGGGGGCTGGCGGTGGACGGCGCGGGCGGCGTCCAGCGCGTCCTCGAGATCCTGCGCGACGAGCTGTCGCTGGCGATGGCGCTCGCGGGCTGCCGCTCCATCGGCGAGATCACCCCGGACCTGGTGGAGGTCTCTCCAGGTTGACGCCCCACGACCGTGACATGGCGGCGCTCCTCGCGTGGTGGGCGGAGGTGGCGCGCTTCGGGCCGTCCTGAGTGCCACGATCCACCGCAACCGGAGTCGCTGAATCGCCTCGCCGCGCGCCACGACGCATTGCCCGACGGCTGCGCCATCGGACTCCGCAACGAATCAGCGGGAGCGCCTGCGGTTCAGGGCGGTCCGGCGTACGAGGGGAAGGTCCACGCGGCCTCCTGCGCGTCGAAGGCGGCGTGGGCGGCGGTCAGGTCGGCCGACCACTGGGTCGCGATGGATACCCACGTGTCACACGACTGACCCACTGCGCGCGCCCGCAGGTCGGCCACGAAGTCGGCGTAGATGCTGACATGGTGTCCCTCGTGCTGCCGGAGCTGCTCGAGGACGGCCTGCCACCACACCAGGAGCTCCGGCGCGACATGGGATGGTGAGGTCCACTGCGGAAGCGTGGCCTGGTAGGAGGCCGTGGTGGTCACGCCGGTCATGCTGCAAGCCCCGCTCGAGGGGTCCATGACGTATGAAGGTACGTGATCCCAGGCGACCGGCCCCGAGTAGGCCACCGCGTTGTGGGGGACGCCGTTGGGGTCCGAGGGAATCGCGGCCTTCGCCGAGGCGATCAGCTCACCGGGGCTGGCTCCGCTGATCGCGAAGTAGCGCTCCTCGGCGTTCCAGACGTCGGCGAAGAGCAGCGGGAGCGCCACCAGCGGCGCTTCGGCCACGGGAGCCGGGGCGACGGCAACGGCCGCCTCGACGACGGGCGGGGCGGCAAGGGAAGCGGGAGCCCGGGTCGCGGGTAGCCAGCGGCGAGACGGCATGTCGCCGGGCCCAATATCGGCCACGGCGACCGCGATCGGCGGCTGCGCCTGGCGCCCGTTCTGGGGCCGCACGTCCAGGGCGCTCTCCGCGTCGGACGTTGCGGCTCGAGGAGAAGCCTCGGCAGCTGCATCGGCGGTCGAGGGGGTGGAGGAGGCGCCCGCGCCCACGATGAGGGTGGTCGCCAACGCGAGCAGGAGCGCCGTTCCCACGGCAGGATGCCGCTTCGCGGTGGTAACCGGGAGCATGCGTGATCGCGGCGCCGAGTGATTGCATCTCGGACCGCCGGCCGTGGCGACCACGCCTGGCTGTCCGCATCGGGTGCAATCGATGGAATCTGGGATGACTGGTCGACCCCTCGGCGGCGACAGTGCAGCTCAACGCGCGATTCGCGACCTGGACCCGATCGTATGGTGCGGCGACCGAATCAGGAATCCGTGCCAGTACGGAGTCACCTACGGGCCACCGGGTGCGTATACCCGCACGACTCAGTGGCCCCATTCGTCGTTCGCGGGAAGGCCGTGTGCCCCTGCGAAGGCTGGAGCCGAAGGTGGGACTCGAACCCACGACCGTCGGTTTACGAATACGCTCGCCAGCCGTTCCCCTCATGACGGGCGATGCCCCAGAGTGCCGTCCTGAGCGTGAATCCGGGCCGGATCGCTGCATCCCGATACGCGATGGCATGGGGCGTCACGGAAGTTAGGTCGTCACTTACGTCGTCACTCGGACGGCGGCGGGCCGTAAAAGAGCCCCGGCGATGGGGGGAGCATCGGCCGGGGCGTGGGATCAGTCTACGCGAGCGCTAACGTCAGCGCGACCGCTTCAGCCTCGGTGATGTCGTCGGCCATGGTTTCGTCGTACATCCGCCGCGCCTCGATCGTTTTCCACGCCCCGTCCCTCCAGATTTGGAACTCGCCGGCGGAAGATTGCCGATAGAGGTAGCCGATGCGGATGGGCGGCGGCAAGACCCATTCCTGCCAGTGCCGTGTCCAGGTGGTCACTTTTCAGCCTCGCTCTCCGGGCTTCATTTTACGGCCGATCGACCCGCGGTTCAATCCCCCGGCGGCCCGAACAGCGGGTCCGCGGCCATGGCGGACGGTAGACCTCTAACGCTTAGTCTGCTGGCTTCAGCCTCGGTGATCCGGTCGACCAGGGGTGAGAGTCTAGCGAGCGGCTTCGATGTCCTGCCGGAGCGTGCCGCCTGCCGCGGCCAGCACGTTCGCTGGTACCTCGCGCAGCAGAGCTTCGACGGTCGAGACGGCGGCATCGGTCGCAGCTTCGAGCACGCGGTCCTGGAGACTCATGATCCAGCGGTCGTGGGGTGAATCGCCGTCGTCCTGCAAGCCCCACGCGCCGACCGTGAGGGCGTCGAGCGCGGCTGCGAACTCGTCGGCGTGGGCGTCCAGTCGGGACACCAGGGTGTCCCGGAGTGTCGTGGTCGTCGTGGTCATCTCTCATTTCCTTCGCTGAGTGAATCGGTTGTGATGGACTGCGATCGCAGCGCCAACGTACACCCGATTTCGGGCGCCACAACGATTGTCAGCGGGATGTCAGACAGGCCGATTCCGAAAATTGGCCGAATGTCAGAACGGCGGAAGGGCGCCCCGGAAGGGTAAGGTCTGGGGCAGCATGCGCTTTGCCCGATCTATCCCGTGGCCGATACCGCTTCTCGGCGTCGGCGTCGTGGCTTTCCTCGCAGCCATGGCTGGGAGCCTTGTCAATCCGTTAGCGGGTGGCGCAGCGGCAGCCATCGTCGCCATGGGTGCCGAGTTTCTCAACTATCGGGCCCGACAAGCACTGCGGGGAGAGCTGGCCGAACTGCACGAGCGGACACGGCCTCGCACACAGCGCGAACGTGATGTCGCAGATGCCGAGCGTCGTAGGCAGGATGCATCGGCCGCCCGTGCCAACGATCCACACTCCGGGGTGAGGTAGGGCTCACGATGCGCCGACGCACTGGGGTTCGAGGGAAAAGCGAAGCCTGGGCGACTCAGCCGACGATCTCGGGCTCCAAGTAGCTGCTGAACAGCCGTTCCGTGGCCCACATGCGGAATGCTTCACCCTCCGGCGTCGTCCTGCCGACGGCCCTGGCATGCTGTGGCCTCACGCCTTGGCGTAGGTCTCGGCACTCTCGAACTCGAGGGCGACCACCGGCTCGTCGCCGACGACCCACGCGTCGTGGCCGGGCTCGACAACATAAGCATCACCGGCGCGCGCATCGGCCTCGGTGCCATCCGTGTGAGCCACGTGGAGTTGGCC
>JACCWY010000302.1 GCA_013697395.1 Chloroflexota bacterium
GTCCTCGACGACGGCCGCGATCCCCATCGGCCCGTCGCCATACGGCGCGTCGGACGAGACCGCACCGCCCGGCATGCCCATGGCCAGCACGCCCTCGGCGCCTCCCTTGCTCACGATCCGCGAGGGATAGGCCCGCATCAGCGCCGTGTCGATCCGTCGTCGGTCGCCGGCGACAAGCTCCGGATGGGACATCATCGCGTCGCGGATGCGGATGAGGGCCGCGCGCAGGGGTGGGTCGACGACGGCCGAGGGGTCGGCCAGGCGCGCGAAGGCGACGGCCAGGCCGCGCAGGGGCATCCCGAACGACACGACGCCGCACCCGTCGGTCGCGGTGGCGATCTCCTCGATGGGCACGTCCGAGAGGGCCGAGACCGTCTCGAGGGCCAGGCGCTGGACCGGGTGGCCCGGGTGCCAGTAGCTGTCGATCGGCCAGCCCGATGCCTTGGCGAACAGGATCATGGCGGCATGCTTGCCGGAGCAGTTGCCGCGCAGCGCCGTCGGCCCTTCGCCGTCACGCACGAGTCGCTGCGCCGTATCCACGTCGAACGGTGGATGCACCTGGTTCTGGAGGACGCTGCTCGCCAGCCCACCGCGACGCAGGATCTCCTGTACCAGCCGAACGTGGCGGTCCTCGCCCGAGTGGCTGGCAGCCATGATGGCGAGCGCCTCGCTCCCCAGCTCGTAGTCGTCGAAGCGGCCGGAAGCGACGAACGGCGCCAGCTGAAAGGGCTTCGCGCTTGATCGCAGAAAGATGAACGCGTCGGGATCACCAACCGACGCCACGGCCGTGCCGTCAGGCGCGACCACGACCACGGAGCCGCGGTGGACCGACTCAACGCGATCGCCGCGCCGGACCTCCACCAGCACCGGCGGGGCCGCCGGGTTCGTGCGTCGGGCCGGGCTCACCCGCCGCTGGCGTGACGAACGGGCCTACTGCCCGCCGCCGCCCTGTCCGGCCGGCTGGCTCTCGCGCTCTTCGGTGGCGGCCGGCTGGCTCTCGCGGTCTCCCTTGCTGAAGATGCTGCTGCCGCCGGAAGCGCTCGCGCCCGCGGTTCCTGCCTGGCGCGAATTCGTCTGGCCGGAGCCGCCGGCCGACTGCGCCGGCGGACGAGCACCGGGCTCGCGCGTCATGGTGACGCCACCCTCCCAGTGAGCTCCCTCCTTGACCACCAGGACCTGCGTCTTGATGTTGCCCTTGACACGGCCTGTCGAGCCGATCTCGAAGCGTCCGCCGCAATCGACGTCGCCCTCGTAGTCGCCGTTGACCACCACGTTGTGCGCCTTGATCGCGCTGCGGACCCGGGCCTGCGGGCTGATGATCAGCGTGCCCTGGCATTCGATCTCGCCCTGGGCCTCCCCCTCGATTCGCAGGTCGCGGTCGCTGACGTACTTGCCGTTGAAGCGGGCGTGCGGGTCGATGACGCTCTCGTTGCCGCGATCGTCGCGCCGCGGGAATTCGGTGCTGGGTGACTGTGCCACGTCGACCTCACTCGTCAGGCTATCCGGATACAGGTTCCCGACCACATCCTCGCGCGAGAGGCTGTCCGGCTTTGTTTCACGCTTTGATCCGAAGACCATGCTCTCCTAACCTCCTCATCCCTGGCGGATCCGAGCGACGGGCGGGGCACACGGTCCGTGCGCGATTCGTCATGCGCAGAACCAATAGCGTACCAGCATGCCGCCACTGGAGGTAGATCCGGCCCCGACACCCCGCACGACCCATACAAATCGTGCGCTCAGCTGCGCGCCGCAGCTCCTCGCGAGGCGAGCGCGATGATGGCCGCCGCGACCGGGATGACGGCGAGGGCGATACGCAGGCCCGCGAGCTCGCCGAGGATGCCGATCAGCGACGGGCCGATCAGGAAGCCGGCATAGCCGAGGGTCAGTACGTACGAGGCGGCGCGGCCGGCGAACCGATCCACGCGCCGGCCGGCGAGGCTGACCACCACCGGCACCACGAACGAGACCCCCAGGGCGGCGACCGTCATGCCCGCGATGGCCAGCACCGGCAGCGACACGAGCAGCGCAACCGCCATCCCCAGCACGGTCATCGTGCCGGACACGAGCAGCGTGGCTGGCGCGCCGAGCGAGCCGGCCACCCCCGCGCCGATCAGCCGGCCGACCAGCATCGCGGCATGGAAGGCGCCCGGGCCCAGGGCGCCGACGAATGCGGCTGCCCCCAGGACGTCGCGCAGGTAGATCGCCGACCACGTCTCCATCGAGCCCTCCACCAGGAACGCCAGGCCCGCCAGCCCGGCCAGCGGCAGCATCGCCAGCGCGATGCCGCGTGGGACGGAGCCTTCCGATCGAACCAGACGCCATCGTGACGTGCCTGCCAGCACGCCCACCGCAACGAGCGCGATGGCGAGCACGGGGTACACGGCCTGGAACGCGAGCCCGCGGCCCACCAGCGCCCCGGCTGCCACCGCGCCGGCCGCACCTCCGCCGCTGAAGGCGGCATGGAGCAGGGTCAGCCGTGCCGGGCGGCTCCAGGTCTCGTCATCCAGCGCCGCGCCATTGATCGCGACATCGAAGGCGCCGCTCCCGACGACGAACAGCACGATCCCGAGCACCAGCACCGGCAGCGACGCAAGCGTCGCGACCACGGCCAGGCCCGCCGCCATGCACGCGGCCGTGACGGCCATGCCCGGCCCGGTGCCGGCCCGGTCCAGCAGGCGCCCGGTCAGTAGCATGGCCGGCAGGGAGACCGCGAAGCCGACGGTGAGCATTGCCCCCAGCGGCCCGCTGCTCAGGCTGAAGCGGCCGGCGAGGTCCGGCAGCACGGCCTGCCAGACTCCCCACACCATCCCGAAGACGCCGAAGGCGATGGGAAGGGCGGACAGCCGGGAACGCATCGATCCATTGTGGCCACCCGCGGCGGACTAGAATCGCGCCGATGTCGCACCGCTCTCTCTATGCCAGCACCCACCCGCTGGTCGCCCACAAGCTTGCCATCCTGCGCGACAAGGGCACCGAGCCCAAGAAGTTCCGCGAGCTGGTGCGCGAGCTGACCTGGCTGCTCGGCTACGAGGCGATGGCCGACCTGGCGACCCGGCCTCTCGCCATCGAGACGCCGCTCGAGCCGATGACCGCTGCCCGCATGGAGCCGAAGGTCGGGCTGATTCCGATCCTGCGCGCCGGCCTGGGCATGGTCGACGCCATGCTTGAGCTGCTGCCGTCGGCGGAGGTCTGGCACATCGGACTCTACCGCGACGAGCGGACCCTCAAGCCGGTCGAGTACTACAACAAGCTGCCCGACGCGGCGACCGTGCAGGTCTGCCTGATCCTCGACCCGATGCTCGCCACCGGCGGCTCGTCGGCCGCGACGGTCGACATCCTGAAGGCGTGGGGCGCCGCGCGCATCAAGCAGGTCTCGCTGATCGCCGCGCCGGAAGGTGTGGCGACGCTCTCGGCTGCCCATCCCGACGTCGACATCCACGTGGCGGCCCTCGACTCGCACCTGAACGAGCGCGGGTACATCGTGCCGGGGCTCGGCGACGCGGGCGACCGTCAGTTCGGCACCTTCTCCGGTCCCGGATCCGAACCGGGCCACGGACCCGACGACGAGACCGCCGAGGTCGTGCGCCGGCTCCAGCGCGATCTGGAGCGCTAGCCCACCGCGCTCGGCCCGGCGCATCCCTCGGCGAAGCCGCTCCGGATCGCCGCCTCCGCGTGCGTGCAAGGCCATACCGTCGCGGGGCTTGACATGCGTCCCGAAGCGTGTACAGTACTGATAGGTTATATAACCGAGTAGTGATGGAATCGCAAGGAACCGACCCCCTCAGCAGGACCTTCGCCGCCCTCGCCGACCCGACTCGGCGGGCGATCCTGGCTCGTCTCGCCAATGGCGAGGCATCGGTCAAGGACCTGTCCGCCCCGTTCGAGATGAGCCAACCCGCGATCTCCAAGCACCTGCGGGTGCTGGAACGGGCGGGGCTCATCGAACAGGGCCGGCAGGCGCAGTGGCGGCCACGCCGGCTGCGGGCGGGGCCTTTGCGCGACATCGCCGACTGGGTCGGCCAGTACCGCCGACATTGGGAGGACAGCTTCGAGCGGCTGGACACCTACCTTCGCGGTCTACAGGAGAGGCAGGAGCAGGGAAATGGAGACGACGATGAGCACGACCCGAATCGACCGGGGTAGCACCGACACCATGGCCATCTATTCGGAGGGCGGCGACCTCGTGTTCGAGCGCACGTTCGACGCGCCGCGCGAGCAGGTCTGGAAGGCCTTCACCGACCCGGAGCTCATCCCTCGCTGGTGGGGCCAGCACGGCACGACAACCACCGTCGCCGAGATGGACGTCAGGCCCGGCGGCACGTGGCGGTACATCAACAGTGCACCCGATCGGGACGACGTCGTGTTCTACGGCGAGTACCTCGAGGTCACGCCGCCCACGGGCTACAAGTGGACCTTCATGTTCGACGTGGAGGGAGTCGGCCCGCAGGGCGGCCCGGAGACCTTCATCCTCGAGGAGCTCGACGGGAAGACGAAGGTCACGTCGATCGGTCACATGGGATCGCCCGAGATCATCGAGGGCGCCCTCGCGACCGGGATGGTCGGCGGCGCG
>JACCWY010000339.1 GCA_013697395.1 Chloroflexota bacterium
GCTTACGACGAGCCGGGAAGCGTGACGACCAAGCTCGATCGGCTGGGCCTGGAACTCGTCCCGGATGACCGCGAGGTGGCGATCGCCGCGGGTCGCGTCTATCGAGCGTACCGCAGATCCGGCGGAACCCGTCGGAGGATCCTACCGGACTTCCTGATCGGCGCCCACGCGCAGATCCATGCCGATCGGTTCCTGACCAGGGACCGGGGCTTCTATCGGTCGTCCTTCAACCGTCTCACGATCCTCGAGCCCTGACTTCGCGGCGACGCTTCGCGCCGGTTACGAATGAGGCGGGCCGTGGCGCGCGGATCGGCGTGTGTCATGAGGTCTGCATAACCCCGTGCGAGTGCGCTAAGCCCGTGATAACGCCGCGGTAAGTCCCGATCAATACCGTGGCGCGGCATGGAGTTCAGCTGGGACCGGCGGAAAGCGCAACGCAATCTGCGCAAGCACGGCATCACGTTCGAAGAGGCCGTGACGATCTTCGCCGATCCCTTCGAGATCGCGGTCTATGACCCGGATCACTCGGTGTTGGAGGATCGGTTTGTGAGCGTCGGCCTTTCTTCGGTTGGCCGACTCTTGGTGGTGGGATACACGGAACGCGAGAGTAAGATTCGCCTCATCTTCGCAAGGCGGGCGACCGTGCCCGAACGAATGGACTATGAAGAAGCCTGACGACCCGCGCGACGAGTACGACTTCCGCCAGGGCAGCCGCGGGCGACACCATCGCAAGCTGGCGGAGGAAGGCGCGCTGGTTCGCCTGGATCCGGACGTCGCCCTGCGCTTCCCGACTTCGGAGGCGGTCAATGCGGCTCTCCGATCTCTATCGACCAGCCGTCCGGACGACGACTGACAGCCGGCCAGTTGCCAGAACTCGCCGATCGATCGCATCGGGTCGGCCGGCCAGATGCGCGGTTGCTCGTTCCGATCATCGGGATCAGTCACCGGCTCACGGCTGCCGCTGAGGGCGACCATCATGGCGTTTCACCCTATTCGTAACGGGATGAGTTACGAATAGGGTGCTGCGGGACCCTTGACGTGCGAGTCAGCATGTACGAAAGTACGACTCTCCTACTGGAGTGAGTCTCATGGCGCTGACCAAGGTGCGGCCGAAGGGCCAGATCACGTTGCCCGACGGTGTTCGCAGGGCGGCGCGCCTGACCGAAGGGGATTACCTGGAGATCAGCGTCGAGGACGGCGCAATCGTGATGCGGCCGAAGAAGCTGATCGATGCCGACCAGGCCTGGTTCTGGACGGACGAGTGGCAGCGGGGCGAGCGCGAGGCCAGCGAGGACATCGCCGCCGGACGCGTTCGCCGCAGTCGCACCGCGACCGAGTTCATCAAGTCACTCGGATAGCGCAACGGTGGCGTCGTACGAGCGCACGCGACGCTTCGACCGGGACTGGAAGGGCCTGCCCGCCGCCGATCGGAAGCGCTTCAGCGTGGCGCTCGAACGCTTCGACCATGACCTTGGCGTGGGGACGTTTCGTGCCGGCCTTCGCGTCAAGCGTGTCGCGGGGACGGACCAGGTCTTCGAGATGACCTGGGCACCCGAGGGCCGCGCGACCTTCGAGTACGGCACGCCTGAGGAGGCGGGACCGCTCGTCATCTGGCGCCGGATCGGCCGGCACAACATGTTCCGCCGCCCATGAGCTCAGGCGAGGAACAACCCGGGCTGACTCGACCGATGTGCTACAGTTGTGCGTCATGAACACCAGGAAGCCGAGGCCGGAGCGAGTGGGGATCCGCGAGCTGCGCCAGAACCTATCGGTGTACGTGAAGCGCGTGCGGGAGGAAGGCCGCGCCTACGAGGTGACTGAACGCGGTGAGCCGGTCGCGCGCCTGACGCCGCTGGAGGATCGGCCGATGTCCACCATCGAGCACATGATCGCCGAGGGCCGCATCACGCCGGCCACGCGAAGGTGGGAGGACATTCCGCCGCCCATCGAGCTGCCGGCTGGTCGACCCCTCTCGGAGATCCTGCAAGAGATGCGTGACGAGGATGCCCGGTGAGCGGGTGCTATCTCGATGCGTCTGCCCTGGTGAAGCTGGCCACCCGCGAAGTCGAGACCGATGCACTGCTCGCCCATCTCTCGCGTTATTCCGGCCGCTCCACGAGCCGGTTGGCAGCGGTCGAGGTGCGCCGAGCACTCGTTCGCCGGGGGCCGGAGAGTGTCGCCGTCGGTGATGACGCGATACGGGGTGCCTTCGAGGGAATCATGGTCATCGAGCTCGATGAAGCGATCGCATCGGCCGCGGGTGACCTTGAACCACATTCGCTGCGTTCGCTGGACGCGATTCACCTAGCCTCCGCACTGTCGATCTACGACGAGCTCGACGCCTTCGTGACGTACGACCGCCGTCTTGCCGAGGCGGCTCAGGCCGCAGGACTCGCGGTCATCGCCCCCGACTGACGCTCCTGTTCGTCGCCGCCGAAGGGGACCGCAGTGAGCCGGGTCGGCGTGCTCCTCTTCGGCTGCGCCACCGGCACGCCGACCTCGGATCGCTGATGGTTACAGGGCTATTTGCGTACGTATCGTACAATTCGTCCATGTCGGAGCGACGGATCAGCGAGGCGCGCGAGTCGTTCTCCACGACGATCAACCGCGTCACCTTCGGAGGCGAGCGCGTGGTGCTCACGCGGCATGGGAAACGCGTTGCGGCGGTCGTGTCGATCGAGGATCTCGAGCTGATCGAGGCGCTCGAGGACGCCCGCGATCTGGACGACGTGCGCGCCGCGCTGGCTGATCCCGGGAACCGCGAGCGAATCGCCTGGGACGACCTGAAGGTCCAGCTCGGCCTGTAGCTCAGGCCGATGTATTCGGTCCAATTCCTTCCCTCGGCCGCAAGGGAGCTCTCAAAGCTCGAGCCCGCCGTTCGCAGGAGACTCGCGCGCCGCATCGATCGCCTTGCGCAGGATCCTCGGGCGGGCGCTGTGAAGCTGCGCGGCGCCGAGCACACGTGGCGAGTGCGGGTCGGCGACCATCGGATCCTGTACCAGATCCAGGACGATCGGCTGCTGATCCTTGTGATCCGAGTTGCTCACCGCCGGGATGTGTACCGCTGACCGACCTCAAGGGCCGATGTTGACGATCGTGTCGCCTCCGAACACGTAGGGCTCGGCGATCTGGAACGTGTCGGCCCGCTTGTTCCAGGCCTCGAAGCGGGGATCCTCGTCGTGTGCGTGATGGCCCTCGTCGGTTGCGAAGATCGCGACGACGAGGTACTGCACCGCTCCGTCGATTTTCCGGGTGCTGATGTCGAGCCGGGTGAGGGTCGCCATGACCAGCAGCCCACGCCCGTGCAGATCGGCCCAGATCGGCGCCTCCTCCGCTCGAAACCCCCGCTCGAACTCCTCCGACTGGGCGGTGTCCACGTTCAGCACGATGCCGATGGTCTGCACGGGCTCCTCCTCCTGCGGGTTGCGAACGCCATTCGCGATGAGCTTCACCCGTGATGGTGGTCTTATTGGCAGAATCCGACAATCGCCAGCAGCGAGGGATGGATCCGATGTCGTACGAAGCCGATCCGCGAGTCGACGAATACATCGACGCGCTGCCGGAGTGGCAGCAGGAGATTTGTGGCGAGGTGCGGGAGATCGTCCACGAAGCCGATCCGGAGCTGGTCGAGACGATCAAGCGGCGGGTGCAGCCGTACTTCGTGCTCCAGGGCAACGTCGCCGCGCTGCTGGCGGCGAAGGACCACGTCAACGTGTTCCTCTATGACCCGAGCGTGTCTGACCCCGAGGGCATCATCACCCACGGGCACGGCAATTCGACAGGCCGCCAGATCAGCATCAGGCAGGGCGAGCCGGTCAACGCGCCTGCGCTCAAGCGAATGTTCCAGGAGATCATCGCCAACAACCGCGCCGGCGGCTGGCGCAGGTTAAAGACGCCGGCGGGAAGCGCGTAACCAGTGCCCCGGGGTGCCGGCCTCCCCATCGGACTTGCACCGGGAGAGATCGCTATCCGGCTTAGTCCGCTGCGGGGAGTAACGGCCACTCAGTAGCTGGATTGGATCGCGTATGAGAGGAACGGCCAGGGAGGGTGCGCTTGCGTGGCCGTTCTTGTCCGCCACTGGGCATATCGGCCACTCAGTGGCCGTTAGTCCCACGGGATGACTAACGTCGGGCTCAGGTGGCCGCCCACAGGCGGCGCCAGGGTCCGCTGCGGAATGTGGTTGTCACTCCTTGGCGGTTTGTTCCGCGGCATGACTGACGCCGCTTCGAAGCGATAGTCTTCGCGGCATGACCGGATCTCCGCTGGACGATGCCTTCGCTCACCACGTCTGGGCGAGCCTGCGAGTCATCGACGCTTGCGAGGCGCTGAGCCGCGAGCAGCTTGAGGCGCCCGCCCCGGGCACGTTCGGTCCGATCCTCGAGACGATGCGTCACATCGTCGGCTCCGACAGTTGGTACCTCCATCGGCTGAGCGGCGAGCGCCATCCGACGATCGAGGAGGAGGGGATGGACTTGGCGGACCTCCGGGCGGCGATGGAGCGCAACGCCGCCGCATGGCCAGGGATCCTGGCCGCGGATCCGGACGCCGACGAGATCCTCGAGGTCCATCGCGACGATGGCTCCGTCTACCGCGCCACGAAGGGCATCCGGCTGGCGCAGGTGATTCATCACGGGAGCGACCATCGCAGCCAGATCTGCACGGCGCTCACGTCGCTCGGCATCGAGCCGCCCGAGATCGGCGTGTGGGAGTACGGCAACACTGTCGGCCGTGCCGCCGAGGTACCCGCCGGCTCCTAGTGGGCTCCGGGGCTGTCACTGGCTCCTGCGGTATCTCGTCACCCCTGTGGAAGCGCACATCAGGGGATATCCATGAAAGTTCTGATTGCCGGAGCGACCGGCGTGCTGGGCCGGCAGCTCGTTCCGAATCTCGCCGCGGGCCACGAGGTGGCGGGAACGACCCGGACACCATCCAAGGAACGAGCGCTGCGGGAAGCTGGGGCGGTCCCGTTCGTCCTGGATCTGCTCGATCCCGAGGCCGTTGCGCGGGCCGTCGCGGCGTTCGAGCCGGCGGTGCTCGTCCACGAGGCCACCGCGCTATCGTCGGTCGATATGCGTCATTTCGACCGCGCCTTCGCGCTGACGAACCGACTGCGCACGGAGGGGATCGATCACCTCCTGGCGGCCGGCCGCGCCGTCGGCGTCCGGCGCTTCGTGGCGCAGAGCTTCGCCGGCTGGCCGTTCGCCCGCAGCGGCCCGTTGGTGAAGACGGAGGAGGATCCACTCGATCCCGACCCCATCGCACCGATGCGGACCACGCTCGCGGCACTGCAACATCTCGAGGCCGCCGTCATCGGCGCCGATTGGACGCAGGGCATCGTCCTTCGCTACGGCGCCCTGTACGGGCCGGGCACGTCGCTCGACCGCAATGGCGGCGAGATGACCGACATCGTCGGCAACGGTGAGGGAATGTCGTCGTTCATCCACGTCGCCGATGCGGCCGATGCGACGGTCGCCGCGGTCGAACGCGGCACGCGGGGCATCTACCAGGTCGTCGACGACGAGCCGGCGCCCATCCGCGAGTGGCTCCCTGCCATCGCCGCCGCCCTCGGCGCGCCACCGCCGCGACGGATCCCGCGCTGGCTGGGCCGGCTGCTCGCGGGTGAGGCGATCGCGACGATTTCGACCGAAACACGTGGCGCCACGAACGAGCGCGCGAAGCGCGTGCTCGGCTGGACGCCGCGACACGCGTCGTGGCGCGAGGCCTGGAAGGCCGCGTGACCCTGGACACCGAGGAGCTAGAGACACTGCGCCGGCGCGCGTTCGCGATCGCCTACCGGATGCTCGGCAGCGTCAGCGAGGCGGAGGACGTGGTGCAGGAGGCGCTGATTCGCCTGCATCGCGTCCTCGGAAGCGGGGAGCACATCGAATCGCCCCGGGCGTACATCGCGACCGTCGCGACGCGGCTGGCGATCGACCACCTCCGCTCGGCGCGAGTGCGCCGCGAGCAATACGTCGGTGACTGGCTGCCCGAGCCGCTCGTCGAGGCCGGCGAAGGCGATCCGGCCCAGCGCGCCGAGATGATCGACTCGCTCTCGGTCGCCTTCCTCGCCGTGCTGGAGCGGCTCTCCCCCGAGCAGCGGGCGGTGCTCCTGCTGCGGGACGTCTTCGACTACGGCTACGACGAGATCGCGGAGATCCTGGACCGAACGCAGGGGAGCGTGCGCCAGCTCGCCGTCCGCGCGCGGCGCCACGTTCGGGAGCAGCGCCCGCGATTCGAGGTCTCTCGCCAGCAGCACGAGCGTCTTGCATCCGGCTTCTTCGCCGCGGTCGAGCGCGGCGACCTCCCCGCACTCGAGGCGCTCCTGGCCGAGGACGTGGTGCTTCGGGGCGATGGCGGCGGGAAGGCACCCGCGCTCGGCCACTCGATCGTCGGCCGCACCGAGGTCGCCCGCACCATGGTGGCCTGGGCGCGACTCGGGCAGGGTTTCGGTGGCTCGATGCAACGGGTGACGGTGAACGGCGGTCCCGGCGCGCTCGTGCGGGACTCGGACGGCGGGCTGCTCGCGGTCTGGGCGCTCGACGTCGCGGATGGCGCGATTCGCGGCGTCGCCTCCATCGTCAACCCCGACAAGCTTCGCCACATCGCCACCGTCGGATCGATGCGCGACGCCCTGGCCAGCCTTCGGGGCCGAGGATCCAACTGAGCGTCTACGACGTGGGCTCGGCCTCGTCGTCGGCGAGGAGCCGATACAGGCGACGGCGGGCGTCGACCAGGATCTCGTGCGCGGCCTTCTGTGCCTCGGCGGTCCCGATGCGCTGGATCTGGACCGACGCCTGGGCGACGCTCCTCAGCTGGACGCCGAGGTTTGGGTTCCCATCGCCGGCATCGGTCTCGAGCCCGCCTGCAGCACTCAGCGGATGTTCCTCGGCCGTCTGACGGCCGGCATCGGTCAGGGAGTAGGTGCGCCGGCCCTCGACCTCTTCGCTGGTCAGGAGGCCTTCGTCCTCGAGCAGCTGGAGGGTGGGGTAGACGGAGCCGGCGCTGGGGCGCCATCGGCCATTGGTGCGCTGCTCGAGCTCCTGGATGACCTGGTAACCGTGCATCGGTCGGTCCTGGAGAGCCGAGAGGATGGCGAAGCGAACGTTGCCGCGACGCACGGAGCGGCCGCCGCGTCCATGAGCGAAGAACCGGCCGAGGCCGTGCCGCTCGCTGTCGCGGTGGTGGTTGCGCCAGCCTCGGCGATGTTCGATGTGTCGAGTGTGCATGGGGAGTCTCCTGGTTGGTCGTATGCCGTATCACGATATATCGCGATAGCGCACCTGTCAACCGGGCTCCGAGACATCGATGCTGAGGATGATCTCGCCGTTTTCGTCGAGCTCGCCCGTCGGCCGGAAGCCGAGTGGCTGCGTTCACAATCGGACGATTTCGATTGGCGGGAGCGGCACGGGACGCGCCGTGCCGCCCCAACCGGGAATGCGCCTAGCCGCGCCGATGCAGGAAGGTGTGATCGGCCCGGACGGTGAAGTCGCCCGTGTTGCTGAGCTGCGCGCGGAAGACCCAGCCGTACTGCCAGGCATCGCCGTTCGCATCCCAGACGGTGCCGCGCCCGCGGTCGCCGAACGAGTTCGTCCGCTTGACGCCGGCCGCGACGCTCTCGTCGTGGAACAGGTCGTTGTCGTTGTTCGCGGCTCGGGCAGTGCCGACGGCCCATGGCTCGGTGCTGTCGTCGGTGTCGGTGCACGGGCCGGTCAGGTCGGCACCCTCATCGATGGTCCACAGCTCGAGATGCGCGACGGCCGCCCAGCGGAAGATCACCGGGCCGCTGCGAACCTGGTGATAGCTCGCCGTGACGAGCTGGAGCGCCGGCGGGTCACCCTCGAAGTCATTGGCTTCCCAGGCGCAGAACGCCTCGCGCGTCGTGTTCCAGAAGACGATGACCCCGTTGGCCGGGTCGGGAAAGATGAGGAAGATCGGCTCGTCGACCCGTTCTGGCGGTGCCGCGAGGGCGGGCGCGACCGCCATCGTCATCGCCAGCGTCGCCGCGGCGAGCAGGGCGGTGATGCCGCGGTGAGCGGATCGGGCTGGATGGTGGGCACGCATGGTCCGGCTCCTTCTCGGTGAGGAACGGCCGGGTTCGCGAATCGTTCGACGGCGGGGCAGCGCCGGCGGGAAGGTCGCGCGCGGTCGGTCCTCCACGTGATTGCGATCCCGCCCTGGGGTGGCGGGACCTGGCGCGTCGAGCGCCCCCCTGGGGCCGCCCCAGCGCGTCAAGAGCTGGGCGGCCAGCCCGCGAGCTCGGCGTTCGACCTCGCGTGGTGGTTCATCCGTCGGGCCACCCCCCGGCAGGCCCGACGGCAGCGCTGACTCGCCGAGGCGATTCAGGCGCACGGCCTCGGCGCGGGGGGCGCGTGCAGCATGGATACGGGCGACGATACGGTCCACATCACGGTCTCGCATCCGGGCGCTGTGGAATCGCGGTGCGCGTGACGCCGATGAGCACGCCGTCGCGCACGTGCGCGATGAACGGCCCCTCGCCGAGCGGGCCGAACTGGGGCTCCATGTCCGGCGGCGGCACCTCGACGTTGGCGGCGCGCGCCGCATCGTCGCACCCAGCCGGCGCACACAGCCAGACGTCGGATCCCAGCACGACGAGCTCCCCTTGGATCAGGACCCAGCCATCGGGCTCCGCGGCGAGCGCCGCGGTCGGCGAGTCCCAGGACTCCCAGCCCTCGAAGGCGTGGAACACCACGTCGTCCTCCTCGTCGGTGCACCACGCCCGATCCACCTCGGGCGGCCCGTGGGGCGGCGTCTCGAGCGACGGCGCTCCCCTGGTGGCACCCAGAAAGACGCGAGTGCCCCGTGTGCTGACGTCCCAGGATGCAAGGCCGGCGGGCGTCGGTCCGCCGAGCTTCACGCCGAACTCGTCCCAGCGTGATCCGTGATGCGGGTTCGTGAGCGCCCGGGCGCTGGGGCACCACCACAACAGCTTGCCGAGGTTGAATGGAACATGGCGGTCGAACCCCAACAGCACGTCCACCCTTCCGTCTTCGTGACCGATGACCCACACCGGCGTCCCATCGGGAAGGTAGTCGGCGCGCACGTGCCCGGCCGGCGGGCGCTGAAGGCTGACCTCGGATTCGGGCGCTGCCGTGCCCAGCAGGCTCGCGGCCAAGGTTCCGGCCACCACGAGGAGCACCACCACGATGAGCAGGGCGGCACCGATGGACAAGCGCTTCACGACGTCGATCCGTCCTCTAGGTCTTCGTAGGCCATCAGTCAGTACGTCGGGGGCTCGCGATTGGGTCCGCCTCGGGCCCCGGAAAGCGAACGACCAGGGACGCCTGGTTGCGAGGGACGATCCCGGCGGTCAGGGCCACGATGAGGGCGAAGACGAGCACCGCGCCACCCACTCCGATCCAGACCGCAAGCGCACCCGGGGCGCCGATGATCAGGCTGAGCACCGCGGTGAACACGCCGCCAACCATCGAAGTGATGAGGCCGATCATCCCTCCGGACGTGGTCAGGCCGTAGAGGACGAGGCCGAGCCCGGTGCTCGACGGGCTGCCGTAGGCAGTGAGCACCGATGTCACGTCGTCATGGGTGGCCTGGGTGAAGTACGGCCCAACCACCGGCGCGATCTGGGTGTACCCGTGGCGGATACGCGCCATGCCGTGAACCGCACGCAGGTCGTCTACGTTCGCGCCGTTGATCCGGCCATACGAGGTCAGACCGATGACGAGGTCGAACGCCAGCACCACCGCCGCCACCGTCAGGAACTGGTCGCTGAACGACATTCCCTGGGCGAGCAGAGCCAGCGCCACGAACGACATCGACAGAAAGGTCAGGAACATCCCGCCTCTCGTGAAGGCCTCGTTGTAGGCGAGAGAACGCGATGCGAGCAGGCTCCAGTGCTCCGTCGCAAGAATCTGGAGGGCGCGTGGATCGTCGAGTGATCTGACGGGCTCGACCGATGGTTCGCCCGAGGTTTCGAGTGGCGGCATGCGTTCCTCCGTGCGTCTTGTACAGGCACTCGGAGCGTACGCTGTGCCGCAATATGGCTTCGCCGGCGAGTGCTGACGTCACCGAGTCGCGGCTCTTCACCAAGGCCTTCGTCGCGCTCGCCGTGGCGGACCTGGCCTATTTCACGTCCGCCGGGATGCTGATCCTGCTCACGCCGCTCTTTGCGCGCGGTCCGCTCGGTGCCGATCCGATCGGCGTCGGCATCGCCATCGGCGCATTCAGTGTCACCGCGCTCGCGCTTCGGCCGTTGAGCGGGCGCGAATCGGATCGGCGAGGACGGCGTCCGCTGCTGGTCGTCGGGGCGGCTCTGGCAGCGGCGGCCATTCTGGCGCACGCGGTGACGACTGACCTTGCGGTTCTCGTAGTCCTGCGCCTGGTGCTCGGCGTGGCTGAGGCCATCTTCTTCGTGGCGGGCTTCGCTATGCTCGCGGACCTGGCGCCGAGGGGTCGCGAGGGCGAGGCGCTCAGCTTCAACTCGCTCGCCCTCTATCTCGGCGTCGCCTTCGGTCCATCGCTCGGCGAGCTCCTGCTCGACGTCGGCGGGTTCCCGATGGCCTGGATCGGCGCGGCCGGGCTGGCGCTGGTCGCTGCGTTCCTGTCCCTTGGCCTCCCGGAGACGGGTAGGCAATCGGACCTGCACGCAGGCCCGGTCGCCTTCATCCACCGGGCCGTCGCCTGGCCGGCCGCGGGGCTCTTCACCGGGGTGGCGGGGATGGCCGGCTTCTTGGCCTTCGTTGCGATCTACGGCGAAGAGGATCTGGCGATGTCGGGCTCGGGGCCTGTCCTCCTCGTCTTCGGGCTCATCGTGGTCGGCTGCCGGATCGCCTTCGCCAAGCTCCCTGATCGGGTCCCTCCGTTCCGGCTGGCATCGGCCGCGCTGGCCCTGATCGCAGTCGGAATGGCCGTCACCGGCCTGGTGACAACGGTGCCGGGCCTGTTCGGCGGTGCCGCGTTGATGGCGGTCGGCGTCGCTTTCGTGACGCCCGCGTTCTTCGCCGCGATCATGAGCCGCGTACACCCCTCGGAGCGCGGCGCGGCATCCGGCACGGTGAGCATCTGCCTGGACCTGGCCTTCGGCGGCGGACCAGTGGTGTTGAGCCTCATCGTGGACGCGGCGAGCATCCCGACCGCCTTCCTGCTGGGTGCACTCATCCCGGCTGTCGGCGCCGTCTTCACGGCGTTCGTGGCCCTCCGTCGGCGGGTGAACGCCAACGCCTGATTCCGGGCGTCTTGCATGCGCGGCGACAATGGTCTCCCGCTCCAGGACACAGGCATGGACCGTCAGCCGGGCGACCTCGATCCGCGCTCGCACACTGGTGCGGAGCGAATGGGACGCGCCGACCTCAAGCTCGATCGGAGGGTCCGGCGGCTCCGACGCCTGTGGCGAACCATCCCGAGCGCGCCACGCTGCAAGATGTGCAACTCGCCGTTCGGCGCGCCCGCGGGTCCGCTGCTGCGCTACATCGGCAAGGGGCGGTGGGCGGGCAATTCCGAGTATTGCTCGGGCTGCTTCCAGTACCTGTACAAGAACCGCGATGGCGCCGAGATCGAGTGCACTCTCCTCTTCGCCGACATCCGCGGCTCGACACAGCTGGCCGAGTCGATGAGCGCCACCGACTTCCGCGCATTGCTCAACCGCTTCTACAGCACCGCCGCCGAGGTGCTCATCGAGCACGAGGCGATCGTCGACAAGTTCGTCGGCGACGAGGTCATCGGCATCTTCATCCCTGCGCTGGCCGGGGAGAACCACGCTGGTCAGGCGATTGACGCCGGCCGAGCCTTGCTGCGCGCCACCGGCCACGAGACCGACGCGCCGTGGGCGCCGATCGGCGTCGGGATCAACACCGGCGAGGCCTTCGTCGGGGTCGTGGGGACGGCCGACCACGTGGAGTTCACCGCCCTCGGCGACAACGTGAACGTGACGGCCCGCCTTGCGTCCGCGGCCGCCCGTGGCGAGATCCTCGTGACGGAGGCGGCAGCACGTGCCGCCGGCGTGGCCGGGGATGTCGGTCCCGAGCGACGTCGGCTGGACCTGCGCGGCAAGTCCGAGGCGACCGATGTCTTCGTGCTCACCCTTGCCCGGGCGCCTGTTTCCTAGGGCGGCCGCTCTCCCTTGGTGGACGTATCGGTCAATAAGTGGCCGAACATGCGTCTGGCGGATCGAACGGCCAGCTTCGCCACCCGGTGCGTGTCTCCTTCACCGGTGAGGTGGGTAATCGGCCAATCAGTGGCTGTTACACCCACCCCACGCACACGCCCGAAATCTCCTCGTCAAGCGAGCTCCGATTACGGTCGTCGTCGGGTCCCGTTACAGGTCCTCCTCGCGCCGGCTTGCCGTCGCCGCATCGGTATCGTCCGCGGCCGCGTCGGTCGTGTCCTCCCGCCCGCCGTAATCTGGACCGGCCGGCCGGTTGTGGCTCCCGCCAAGCGCGTCGTCCACGCCGGCCCAGCCGCTCGGGCGATCGGTCGCGAGATCGTCGTCCGAATCGACGTCGTCTCTGTCCGGGTCGAGCGCGTCCTTGATCTTGTCGATCGGGCCCTCGTCTCGATGGTCCACCATGGGGTGCTCCTCAACGTGCAAAGTCGTGCGGCAACCCAGTGCAGGACGCGGGCCGACCTGCCCGCCGGCGACGATGCAGGCCTAGCGGCCGGCGCGTTCCAAGATCTCGACCGTGTCGCGCTTGCGCGAGATGAGGTGCTCCAGGAGGTGCTCGGTGGCCTCGCCCTCGGCGTCGTCGGCGTCCGCGGGGATGGCCTCGACCAGCGCGTCGATCGACTCGCGCTGCATCTTCGCCAGCCACTTCAGGGAGGCGCGCCGGGTCCTGGGTGCCTCGAGCGCCTCCAGGCCGAGCGACGGCGACCCGCCCAGCGACGCGATGCGCGCGGCCACGCTCTCCACGTCCCGGGTCTCCTCGGCGGCGACCGCGCGCAGTTGCGGGGCCATCGCGACTCCCTCCGGTCCGGGCAGCGTGCCGGCGGCCATGGCTGCCGCCATCGCGTCGCGCGCCAGGAGGGGCAGGACTCGGCCCAGGTCCCTGATCAGCTTCGATGCATCGGTCTTCGTGCCCATTGGGCCAGTGCAAATGCAACCGTCGTGCCGCCAGCGCGTGATGCCATCCTGCCGCATGCTCGAGGACCCCGGAATCGGACCCGATGTGACCGCGGCCCTCCGCGCCGGGTACGGCATCGAGGCGACGGCACTCGCCTTCGTCGCCGGCTATGACATGCGCGCCGCGTCCTACGACGTCGCCGCCACCGATGGCCGATGGTTCGCGAAGGTCCGGTTCGACCCCGTTGCGGATTCGCCGCTGGAGGTGCCGCGCGCGCTGCTGGATGCCGGCATCGCGAACGTCCTGGCACCGATGCGGTCCCTGGCCTCCGCGCTGTCACACCCGATGTCCGGCGACCGCAGCCTGGTGGTCTATCCGTTCGTTGCGGGCCGAAACGCCATGGTCGCCGGCATCCACGCCGGCCAGTGGCGCGCGTTCGGATTGACGTTGCGGGCCGTCCACGACTGCGGCCTCGACGGGCCGTTCGCCGGTCGGCTGCCGAACGAATCGTTTGCGCTGCCGTCCGCGGCCAGGGTCCGAACCGTGCTGGCGGAGGCACCTGCCGTCACCTCGCCGGCTGCCGAGCGCCTCCGGGGGTTCCTCGACGAGCGGGCCGGACGCATCGGCGACATCCTCGACCGAGCGGAGGAGCTGCGCGCGAGCCTGGACCGCCGGACGTTCGAGCACGTGCTCTGCCACGCGGACATCCACGCGGCCAACATCCTCGTCGCCGATGACGGCCGGATCCTCCTGGTGGACTGGGATGGACCGATGCTCGCGCCGCGCGAGCGCGACCTGCTCTTCGTCATCGGCTCGCGGATCGCGCGCGCCGTGGAGCCTCACGAGGAAGCGTGGTTCCTCGAGGGCTATGGCGACGTCGAGGTGAACCGCGAGGCGCTCGTGTACTACCGGTACGAGCGCGCCATCGAGGACATCGGCGAGTTCGCGAGCAGCGCGCTGACTGACCCGGCCGTGCCCGAGGCCTCGCGCCGGTCGCAGGCGGCGATGCTCGAGGGCTACTTCGACGCGGGTGGGTACCTGGACAGCGTGGAAGAGGCCTGACTCTTCCCGATCTGGTCGTACGATGCCTTCCACAGCGGTGCCCGCTCGTGGCGTCGCACCCACCGACGGAGGTCGTCTCAAGTGTCGTTCGAGCGCATGTCTGGACCGATGGCCGCGGAACCGGCCCCGCCATCCACCGGCGATGCGGGTGGTGAAGGCTCCCCGGTCGCACTGAGGCTCCAGGTGCTGGCCACCGAGCACTGGGGCCTGCTCGCCACCCGGTCGCTGGCGTGGAACGAGTCGTTCACCCGCGCCGGCATGTTCCTGTCCACGCTGTCCGGCGCGATCGTGGCCCTCGCGCTCGTGGCGCAGGCGACCGAGTTCGGCGGCGAGTTCACCCTCTTCGCGCTCGTCATCCTGCCGGTCGTTCTGTTCATCGGCGTCACGACATTCATACGCATGGGCACGTCGAACTACTACGACGCGCTGTGCGTGGTGGGCATGAACCGCATTCGCCGCGCCTACATGCAGATCGCACCCGAGGTCGAGCCGTTTCTCGTCATGGGCACGTACGACGACGACAAGAGTGTCGGACTCTCGATGGGCACCCCTCCGAACACCAACTTCGTGGTGGACGTCCTCGTGTCGACGCCGTTCGTGCTGTGCACCATCAACTCGGTCCTGGCCGGCGTCATCGGCGCCCTGGTTGCGCACCAGCTGGGCTTCGGGACTCTTGGGTCAGTCGCGCTTGCCGTGGTCGCCGCTCTCGCCCTGTTCGGCCTGCAGACGCTGATCGCGACCCGCGGGATCGCGGGCCGTGGCCCGGTACCGGCCGAAGTTCCCGGCGCCGGAGGCTGCGGGCCCGGCGAGCGGCTGAGGCCTGCGAGGGATCTTTTGGCCCACGGCGCCAACTGGATTGGCCTTACGACGAACGAGCCCGGGAGGCAAGGTCCCGGATGGGCGCTATCGGCCCATTCCGACGCCGTTCGGCCCACTCGGTTGGCGCTTCGACGGGCGAACCGGCAGACCCCGCGGTTCGTCTCACAGGGCCAACTGAATTGGCATTTCGAGCCGATTGAAAGCGCATGGGTCGGCGGTGACGAGTACGAGCCGCGATCCCACATCTGGTATCGGCCCGTGCGGGAACACTACATCTGGTATGGTCCGGGTCAGGATGGCCACGCTTGAACTCCGGGTGCGCGACTGGACGTATCGCGCCGCGCGCAGGCGCATGGTCCGGGCCGGAGGCGTTGAGCTCGCGCATCACACCGGGCGCGCCCGACTGGACGAGCGAGGGAATCGGATCGTCGACTGCAGCTGCGGCTGGACCGGCAACGGTCTTGGCTGGTCAGGTCACCTCGACCATATCGTGCATCGCGCTCTCGACGCCAAGCCCGGGGCCTGACCGCGGGCCCGCCGGGCAGGATCCGGCGGGCGACGGTCAATCTCTATGGCCGGACCATCAGCGGGTGGCGGTCGCGCTCACGGCCTCGCTGGTCACAAGGTTGCCGAGGGCTTTCCGGGCCTCTTCCACCTTGTCGACTCCGAACGCCACGGTGACCTTCTGGTCGCTCATGCCGACCGGCGCCACGAGCTCGATGTTGACACCCACGTCGCCGAGGCTGCGCGCCGCCGATGCGACGGTGCCCGGCTTGTCCTCTAGGCTGGCCGTGAGGACCGAGACCTCCCGATAGGCGATCCCGGCATCGTTGAGCGCGGTCCTGAGACCGGCCTCGTCCCTGGCGTAAAACGCGGCGCCACCTCGGTCGCCGATGCCAAGGCAGATGACGTTGGATAGGTTGATCCCTCGCTTGGCGATCGCGTCCGTGTGACGAGCGAACTCGCCGGGCTTATTCGCCGCCTCTGCGATGAACCACTGCATGCAGCACCTCCAGTGGCGCCCTCGGATCCTCCTGCCCGAACCGGGCCGCCTCGTCCGTGCGGACGGGTCGGTACCGTCAGCGGCGCGACACGCGGTCGTGATCTGCGGCCGTCATCGGGCCACGCGTCCGTGCTCCCCGTCCTTCGCATCCATTGTCTCGCTCGTGTCGACCCGTTTATCCACCGGCGGAGTGACGTCCGGCACGGGGGAGATCGAGCGGGGCCGGCGACGCAGGACTCGCGCGAGCGGTTCGATGCCACGCGGGCGGCCCGAGGCGCCAACTGGATTGGCCTTACGACCAACGAACCAGGGGGCCAGGTCCCGTTCGGGCCTGATCGGCTCATTCCGACGTCGTTCCCCCAACTGGGTTGGCGTGCTGACGAAGGAATTGCCAGGTTCCGCGGTTCCTCCGTCACAGGGCCAACCGGATTGGCATTTGGAGCCGATCCGATGAGCACAGGAAGCGCCGCTGGCCGCGTCCCGGCTGGCTATGATCGGCGCATGCCGGCCGGGCGGTCGCCACTTGCGGTCCCGAGCACCTGAGGCGTGGCCCCGATCGTCGCCCAGGTGGGCCCCTTCACGCTCTACACACACGACCTCTTCACCGTGGCCGGCATCCTGGCCGGCCTGGCGCTCTACTACCGGGCGCTGCGGCGAGACCGTGTGCTCGACGGCCGGATCGTCGTCATCAGCCTGGCCGCCATCCTGGGCGGGGCGCTCGGCGCTCGCCTCATCACCAGCTGGGAGGTCATCGACGAGGTCTCGGCCGCCGAGCTGCCGCTGACCTACGTCATCACGCACGGTCCACGCAGCATCATCGGCGGCCTGGCCGGCGGGTACCTGGCGATCGTCCTGACCAAGCGCGCGCTGGGCTACACGCTGTCGACGGGCGACTACTACGCCGCCGCCCTTCCCCTGGCGCTGGCGATCGGGCGCATCGGCTGCTTCCTGGCGGAGCTGCCCCTCGGCACGCCGACCGACCTGCCATGGGGCATGACCGTGGCGCCCGAGGCGGCCGCGGGATTCCCACGCTGCCCCGGCTGCGACGGACCGATGCATCCCAGCATGCTGTACGAGATCGGCTTCCACGTCGCCGCATTCGGCCTGATCTTCACGCGCGGGCCGCTCCTGCCGATCCGTGGCGACACGCTCAAGGCATACCTGCTCGCCTACGGGATCTTTCGCTTCGGAGTCGAGTTCGTGCGCGGCAACGAGGTCCAGGCGTGGGGCCTGACCGGGCCGCAGATCGTGCTCATCCCGCTCGTCGGGCTCCTGGTGATCCACTTCGTCCGGCGGCTCCGCTCGGGCGCCTACCGTCTGCCGATTCCCGAACCGGCCACGGCACGAGGAGGCTGACCGATGGATCCGCGCATCGCCGACTTCATCCGTGACAACCGACGGCGCTACACCCGCGAGGCGATCCGCCAGCAGCTGATCGATGCCGGGCACGAACCTGCCGAGATCGACGCGACGTGGGCGGCCCTCGATGCACCCGATCCGGACGCCACTGCCGGCGAGGGGTTCTGGGGCCGCTTCTGGCTCTTCCTGGTGGGCGTCAACGTCGCGGTCTTCCTGCTCGTCTTCCTTGCCACCGGCATGGTGAACTCCTCCGTGCTGGCCGTGGTCCTCGGGGTCGCGCTGTGCATCGGTGCGCTGATGGCCTGGGGCATCGTCGCGGCCACCGGACCGACTCACATGGGTCGGACGACCGCGATGGTGATCGGCGGCGTCATCCCGCTCGTCTTCGCCCTGCTGATCGGGGGGAGCTGCTACGCGATGGTCGGGGCCATCGGGCCGCCACCGCCACCGCCCCGCGAGGGCGTCATGGAGATCGAGATCGAGCCGCCGATGGACTTCAGCGGGTCGGGCGCCGCCTTCTGCCAGGTCCAGGCCGCCGCGCCGGGGTTCAGCATCTACGCGCAGGAAGGGAGCCTTGGGACGATCGAAGGCAGGCCGCTCCATGCATCGGTCGAATCGTTCGCGACCGAGGTGCTCCCGGAGGGAGGCCCGACTCCGGCACCGGTGCCGGGGGCCGAGGGCCAGATCGTGAACCTGTACGTCTCGCTCTTCCCCCGCGCGGAATCCGACCCGCCTCGGGACTGGTTCGTCTCACCGGACACCGAGCTCGAGATCGACGCCGGCCCGGACGGCCTCTCCGGCACAGTCACCTTCGAAGGGCTCGAGGCCTTGACGGTCGACGGACCGGACACCGCCATCGGCGAGGGCGACTCGATCTCCGGGACCATCACCTGGACCTGCGAGTAGAGAGGACCGAACCAGATGGCCACCGCACTGCCGCTCCGCCCGTACACGCCGCTGCGGATGGTCCTGACCGTCTGCGGCCACTGCTTCAGCGAGGATCCCGACCGCGAGGTCGACTACGCCACCGACATCCTCCAGGGCAACCTGGTGCTCCAGGATGGATCGGTCTATCTGCGGCGGTACTGCCGGCGCGGGCACGGCGAGGTGGTGAGCCTGTACGACGAGGACCACGACCTGTGGGAGTACCTCCAGCAGTGGCGCGTGCCGACCCGTGAGATCGTGGAGGACACGCCGGACAACGTGATGCCCATCCCGATGGGCTACGCGAACGGCCTCGGGCGACTGCAGACTCAGCACTCGTGCATCCTTCTGCTGGACGTCACCGAGCACTGCAACCTCAACTGCCCGACCTGCTTCGCGGCATCAGGGACCAGCGTGGGCCGATACGCGCGCCTGCCCCACATCCTTCGCACGCTCGACGCCTCGATCGAGCGCGAGGGCGGCAAGATCGACGTCCTCATGCTGTCCGGCGGCGAGCCGACCGTGCACCCCGAGATCGTCGAGATCATCCAGGCCGCGGTGGAGCGCAACGTCACGCGCGTGCTGCTCAACACGAACGGCATCCGCGTCGCGCGCGACGACCGCTTCCTCGCCTCGCTCCACGACCTGCGCGACCGGGTCGAGGTCTATCTCCAGTTCGACGGCTTCGAGCTCGAGACCCACCTCTACCACCGCGGCGAGGACCTGCGCGAGATGAAGGCCCGCGCGATTCAGCGCCTCACCGATGCGCGCATCTTCACCACCCTGACCATGGTCGTCGCGCAGGGCGTCAACGACCACGAGATCGGCCCGGTGGCGGACTACGCGTTCGCCACCGACTACATCGCCGGCGTGGCCTACCAGCCGGTCTTCGGCTCCGGCCGAGCGAACCCGATCGATCCCATGAACCGGATGACGACCACCGGCGTCCTCAAGCGCCTCGGGCCGCAGACCGGCGGTCGCGCATCGGCGGAGGACTTCATCGCGCTGCCGTGCAGCCACCCCGACTGCTGCGCGATCACCTACTTCGTGCGGGAGGACAGCGGGGCGTATCGGTCCATCCCGAAGCTCGTGGGGCTCGAGCGGCTGAAGGCGAACCTGTCGGTGGTCGGCAACCGCATCGCCGCCGACGAGGAGCTGTGGGACGCGCTCATCGGGATGATGAGCGAGACGACGACCATCAGCCGGCCGGAGCTGATCGACTACCTGCTCAACATCTGCGAGGCGTGCGACCTGAGCGTCGGCGGCTTCGTGAAGGACCTCGGCCGCTACCTGCTGAAGGGGGAGCGGGCCGCCGAGCTCGTGGCGCTGCGCACCAAGCGGCTCTCGATCAAGTCGTTCATGGACGCGTGGACGATGAACATCGAGCGGCTCCAACAGTGCTGCGTGCACGTCGGCTCGGTCGACGGCGAGTCGGATCCCGTGCGCATCCCGTTCTGCGCGCGCCAGCTCTTCGGCGGCCTTCGACGGCGGACTTCGGCCGGCCAGGTCGCCGCGCGCCGGCTGGTGGAGCTCGACGGACTGGCGGTGCGGTCGTGAGCGCCCCCGCGGTCACCGGCGATCCGGTGAAGACCTGGCTGGCGTCGCGTCCGCCGCTGACGCGGGCCCAGAAATACGACCGCCTGGCGTTCACGTTCTGCAAGATGGGCACGGTCGGGCTCATTGCCTGGCTGGTGACTCCGCCGATCTTCGTCCTGGTCGTCGCGGTCGCGGCGATCGGCCTGTACGGCAGGGCCGTGGCCCTCGGCATCACCCGCAGCCAGTGCATCCTGCGCCGCCCGATGCTGATCATGGGCTTCTGGGCCGCGGTCGTGGCTGCGGACGCTATGTGGCTGCTCGTCCTGCGCTGAGGTGGCAGGGACGACCCTCAAAGAACCGCGATTCGCTCCAGGACTCGGGTGATGAGCCACAGGACCACCGGGACAACCAGCGCCGTGATGAAGCCACGGACCGTATCGGGCTGCCAAGGCCAGGTCGGCATCTTGTCAAGGACTTCCCGCTCCAGCGCGAGGCTCGCGAAGGTCTTGTTCAGCTGGTCGGCGTCGCCGAGGTCGCCTCGGTCGACCTGGCGGTGGAGAGCGGAAATCACGGTACGCACGCGCTCGCCGGATTCCGACTCCAGTCGATCCTTCTCTGCCGCAATGCGCCTGTGCATGCCGTAGAGCGGAAGCACGAAGAAGGCGATGGCCACGATGACGGAGATGCCGAACACCCCGTACCAGATCGGATTGGTGAACGTGGTCGGGTCGGTCAGGGCCGAGTAGTAATTGAAGAGGAGGAGGCCAACCCCCGCGCTCGCGCTCAGTGCCGAGAACGCATACAGGGGCCGCGGCTCGAACAGGTCGATCCGGGTCGCCAGTCGATGGACTCGAGTGACGAGCTGTAGCTGTCGGACCGTGTTGTAGAGCAGGATCGGAATAAGCACCACGGCCCAATAGATGACGACCACGATCACCATAGTGGCCGCGGGCGCTGTCTCCGTGCTCACGAGACCGGAGTCGACCCGCACGGCCGCCGCCGCCGCCACGAGGCCGATAAGCGTGGCCACGAGAGCGGGGCCTGCCGGAATCGCGGTCAGCTGGTAGTGGAGCCGCGCGTAGTCATCATCGCCGATGTCGAGCGCCGGGCGGAACGACTGGAGGGATGATCCGGCGACGCGCCGGAGAAGATGCAGGAGACCAAGCGCGGCGGGCGCGTAGAACGTGCTGGCCGCCTGGAACACGTCGATCTTCGCAAACGGAAGGGAGCCGTCCAGCCATCGCACCGCGCTGACGACTGCGATGGCCACGATCCAGAAGCCGAGATAGAAGGCCCAGGCAGGGCCAGGGAGTCGCTCGATCCAGTCGAGGGCGGGATCGATCCAGCTGCGCGCATAGGGCCTCCCCGCGGGCCGGCTGACTGGTTCCACGAACATCCCTCTCCCGTGGTGGAACGGTACACCCGGCGCATCCGTGGCGATCCGGCACGCTAGCCGGACCCTCCACCCCTGACCTGGGCGACGACGCGGAGGATCTCCCCGCCGTACGTCGCGACCTTGCGCTGACCGATCCCCGGCACCCCGAGGAGCTCCGTCTCGTCGGAGGGCCGCCCCGCCGCGATGGCCGCGAGGGTCTTGTTGTCGGCCACCACGTAGGCGGGCACGCCGTCGGTGCGGGCCCGTTCTCGACGCCAGGCAGTGAGCTGCTCCAGCAGGGCCTCGTCCGCCGTGGAGTCCAGCGCGGCGCGCAGGTCGCGAGGGGACACGACGCCGATGGCCCCATCGTCGAAGTTGACGCGCACGTGATCGCCCGATGGGCCGCCCACCACGCCCGGACCGCGACGCGCGTGGTGGACGCGCTGTCCGACCTCGAAGGCGGCGAGCGAACCCACGTCCATGGCCGCACGAGGTCGAGCCATCGCGCCGGGCCGCAGCTCGGCGATGAACCGCGACGCTCGCGCCCTAGCCGGTGTGCCCTTGGATCCGACCCGGTTGAGCGCCCACGACAGGCAGAGGTGGCGGCGGGCGCGGGTGATGCCGACATAGAGGAGCCGGCGCTCCTCGGCGAGCAGATCGGCGTCCGAGGTGGCCTGGCGGATGGGGAGCGTGCCCTCCTCGAGCTGTGGGAGGAAGACGGCGTC
>JACCWY010000345.1 GCA_013697395.1 Chloroflexota bacterium
TGATATTCGGCCAGGACCCGCGCGTCGGGATCGAGGTCCGCGAGCCGATCCACGGCCGCGACCGGGAACGCACGCGGGATCACCCGGTCGCCGGCAACGGCGGACAGGCGCGGAACGATGACGACCGCCGCCACGAGCACTGCAGCCGCCATCCCCATCTCCATCAGCCGGCGGGCGCGCTGGACACGCGGCGCCCGCGGAGCCGAGCGCGCGGGGAGGCGGTCCGCCAGGCCGAGGGCCAGGGTGGGCAGCGCAAGGAGGGCTGCCACGGGAGCGTTGCGCGTCGCGAGCAGGGCCCCGACGACGCCGCAGATAGCCATGAACGCGAGCCAACCGGGGGTCGCGCGCATCCCGTTTGCGAGGAGCGCGATGATCAACGCCAGCAATCCGAGCTGTACGGGATCGTGAAAGTCAGGCGACTGCCACTCCGAGATGTGGCGCAACCCCCAGTCGCCGGAATCCACGTATCGCAATGGATAGAGCAGCCCGGCAGGGCCGGCCGGCGTGAGGCTGGATGCCGCGAAGGCCGCCACCAGCACGCCCGCGATCTCCCAGCGTCGCGGCGCCATCGGGGTCCGTCCCAGGAGGGTGAAGAGGACGTACACGCCAAGCACCCCGAGGCCGATCACGTACAGGCCGTGCACGTTCGCCCACACGATGAAGAGGGGTATGGCGAGCCACGGCCGCCACCGGTGCTCCGGCCGGGTGGTCAGCATGCCCGACAGCAGGATTCCGAGGAACAACCAGGAGAATGCCTGCGGCCGGATCGTGGCGTACGAGGCATACAGGTAGACGACGAGTCCGGTCGTGACGGCGAGTGGCAGCATGGCCACCCCGGTCCGGCGGAGCGTCCAGGCCAGCACCAGCGGTCCGGAGACGCTCACGACGCCGAAAATGAAGGTTGCGACACCGACGCCCGCCACGCCGACGAGCCAGTGGATGAGCACCTCGCCCAGCCACTCGTGCATGACCCACGGCTGTCCGCCCCACGTGTACGAGAACGGATCGGTCGACAGCACCCCGCGGTCTGCGACGACCCGCCCGGCCGTGACATGCCAGTAGTAGTCGCTGTCCACGAGGCCACGGGCGGCCGTCAGGATCCCGAACAGCCCGGCGACGGTGATCGCGAGGATCGCGAACGGGCTCGGAAGGCGTGCCTGCATCGGCGGAGAGTCTACGCGAGGCCCTCCGCGTTCCACGGTGGCGAAAGTACCAGGAGTGGCCTCCATCGCCGCCGATAGACTCACGAACCGATGGCCCGATATCCGCTGCGCGACCTGGGGCTGCTGCTCCTCGGCGCCCTTGCTGCCCGAGCCTTTGCTGCGTGGCTGGTGCCATCGGCGCCCTATACCGATGCGGCGTACTACTCCCTGGTCGCCGAGCGCCTGGCAGATGGATTCGGCTTCACGCTCCCCGTCCTCTACTCCTTCCTGGAGGTCGGAGGCGCACTGCCCGCCGATCCCGCCCTGCCGGTCGACAGCAATGGGCACTGGATGCCGCTGACCTCGCTGGTCGCCGCCGGCGGCATGGCGCTGCTCGGCTCATCCGAATGGAGGGCCGGGCAGGTCCCGATGGTGGTCCTGTCGATCGCCTGGGTCGGGATCACGCACGGGGTGACCTGGGACCTGTGGCGGAGTCGCGGCTCGGCGCTGGTGGCCGGAACACTGGCCATCTTCGCAGGACCCCTGTTGATCCTGTTGCCGCTCATCGACTCGTTCGCCCTCTTCGGCGTGCTCGGCGCGGTCGCTCTCTGGGCGTCGATGCGAGCCATGGGCTCTGACCGCTGGGGCTGGTGGCTCGTGGCGGCGGGCGCATCGGTCGGCCTGGCCTCCCTCGCCCGCGTCGACGGCCTCCTGCTCGCCGCGGCCCCGGCAGCTGCCTGGCTCACCCGCGTCCGCGACGTCCGTCCCGCAGTCGCCCTCGGGATCGGCGTGGCCTCCGCCGGTGCGTGCGTGGCGATCATGGCGCCCTGGCTGGCCCGCAACCTGGCCACCTACGGCGCCGTGCTGCCATCCGCCGGCGGGCACACGCTCTGGATCACCTCGTACAACGAGCAGTTCTCGATCGGACACGAAGTGTCGCTTCGGACGTACCTCGACTGGGGCATCATGCCGATCGTCGGCAGCAAGCTGGCGGCCCTGGCGGAGCTCGCGGGTCGCACGCTGGCGCTGGCCGGCGGCGTGTTCGCACTCTTCTTCGTCGGCGGTTCCTGGCTGCTCCGGCGGCCGGAGCTGCGACCGTTCCTTGCCTACTGGATCGTCATGCTCACGGCCATGGCGCTGCTCTTCACCTTCCACGCGCCACGCGGGGCCTTCGTGCACTCGGCCGCGGCCTGGCTGCCCGTGACGTTCGCCATCGCGGTCGGCGCGGTCGCTCCGGTCTCCACCGCGATGGGCCGATGGTGGCCGTTCCTGCGTCGCCCGCAGACGCATCGGTTCCTGATGGCGGGCGGCCTGGCGGCCGCGATCGTGCTGTCGCTGGCCGGCTCGGCGACGCTGCTGGCATCGTGGCGGATCGCGAACGAGCGACTGGCATCGGCCGCCGCCTTCCTGGAGGCATCCGCCCCGCACGGGGACGTCGTGATGTTCGCGGACCCGGCCCGGCTGAATCTCCTGACCGATCACCCCGGGGTCGCCGCACCATTCGATCCGTATGCCGTGATCGGGGAGGTCGTGCGTGCCTACGACGTCCGCTGGGTGGTCGTCACCCTCGAGCCGGGCGAACAGCGCGATGCCCTCGGGCTGTGGGACGGCGCGGGCGGCGTGGACTCGACCGGCGCCACACCACAGTTTCTTCCGTCACGGCCCGCCTTCGCCGCTGAGGGCGTTCGTGTCTACGAGGTCGTGCCGTAGTACTTCCGGCGCCCAAAGTACTGTTGCCCGGGAGCACACGGGCCCGGACGATGGCGGGCGAGGTCCGGTACTACGCCGGACCCGGTACTCACCGGGGACGCATGTCCAACGATCCTGCACGAACCGCGAGCGAGCAGTTCGACCGCATCGGCGCC
>JACCWY010000360.1 GCA_013697395.1 Chloroflexota bacterium
CGCATGGGCCGGTACGAACGGGTCGTGCGAAACGGTGTGGTTCGTCCCGCTTCACGGCGCTTCGCTGGCGAGCTGAAGCGCCGGTGACCCGCGATCGGCAAGAGTCGTGCTCCCATCGCGCAGCGAGATCCATGCCACCCCCCGCCGATCCGGCATCGCGGGCAGCTCGACCTCGACCACGACCGACTCGCCGGGGCCGAGGGCGGGCACGTCCGCGCTCAACCGATCGAGACCTTCCGGCGCCCGAGCCAGGTAGGGCTGCTGGGTCAGCTCCCAGCCGGCAACGAGCTCTATGCCCTCCGGCCAGGTCGCGATGCCGGTGTTGGTCAGCCGCAGCCCCAGCGGACCTTCGGGCACGGCGGCGGGCCAGAACGGGGGGCCGTCACCATCGACCGGCCGCGGCACGCCATCGACGGCGTCCGCCAGACCGATGCGGGCGGCGAGGTCGCGGCCGCCGAAGAAGGCGGCCAGGCCATCGAACAGGCCGGCGGCGACCGCGGCCTGGCCTTCGGCGCTGACGAGCAGGT
The DNA here is from genome assembly GCA_013697395.1 of Chloroflexota bacterium. Lineage (GTDB taxonomy): Bacteria > Chloroflexota > Limnocylindria > QHBO01 > QHBO01 > JACDBZ01. The sequence goes on from JACCWY010000360.1 coordinate 528, forward strand.
CCTGCTCCTGGCGCAGGGTGATCGACCCGACCTCCGCCAGGATCACGGGCATCAGGCCTCCTCGCGTCGGCTGCCTCAGGGCATCGGGCCGCTCCTCCGTCGTCTCGAACAGCGGCGGTGCCACCATGTAGAAGTTGTGGGCGGCGATGCCGCGATCGCCGCGCTCGTAGGAGGCGATCGCGCCGAGATGGTCGACGACCCCGGCCTGGATGCCTTCGGCCAGGCGCGCCGTTTCGCTCGCCCCCCACGCTGTCTCGTCGGTGTAGAAGGTCTCGGTGAAGGCGACCTCGACCGGCACGCCGTCCTGCGTCGGCGAGTTGATGTGGATGCTGACGAGCGCGTCGGCGGCCGAGAGGTTGGCGAGGTCGAGGCGAGCCTGGAGCTCGTCCCGTGTCCGGGTTCCCTCCGGGAGGTCGTCGTCACCGAATCCCGCGAAGCCGTCGCCGTTCACATCGCGCCACGGCGGGCCATGGCAGTCGAGCGGCGGGTAGTCGTCCCCGGCGAGGGCCTCGTCCTCGTCACGGATCATGATCACACCGATGCCGTCGGCAGCGAGGAGGTCACGAAGCTCCCGGGCGATGGCCAGGGTCATCGTCTCCTCCGCGTATGCCGGTCCGCGCTCGGAGGGGTCTGGCACGCCCCAGTCGAGGCACCCGCCGTGGCCGGCCTCGATGGCCACCTCGATCGCCGCCGGGTTCGGGGCGTACACCACGCTGTCCGAGCCCGGCGCCGGATCGACCACGCCCGTGGCAGGGGCCGGCTGGGCGCTGGCAGCGCGGGTCGCATCGGCCGATGGCGCCGGGCCGGTCGTCAGGGCGGGGCTGCTGGCCTCCGTCCCGCAGGCGGCAACCAGGAGCGCCACGACGACGACGGCGAGCCGGTTCACGCGGGCAGCGACCTGGATCCGGGGTCCTAGGAGCGCTCGGAGGCCTCGACGCTCTTGGACAGCGAGACGAGGAACTCGGCGTTGTTCGCGGTCTTGCCCAGGCGCTGCATGAGCAGCTCGATCCCCTCGTTGGGGCCGACCGCGGAGAGCATGCGACGCATGGTCCAGACCATGCGCAGCTCGTTCTCGTCGAGGAGCAGCTCCTCGCGACGGGTGCCGGAGCGCAGGACGTCGATGGCCGGGAAGATGCGCTTCTCGGACAGCTTCCGATCGAGCGCGAGCTCCATGTTGCCGGTGCCCTTGAACTCCTCGTAGATGACGTCGTCCATGCGGCTGCCGGTGTCGACCAGGCAGGTCGCGATGATCGTCAGCGAGCCGCCATGCTCGATGTTGCGGGCAGCGCCGAAGAACCGCTTGGGCGGGTAGAGCGCCACCGGGTCGACGCCGCCGGACAGGGTCTTGCCCGATGCCGGCAGGGCGAGGTTGTAGGCGCGCGCCAGGCGTGTGATCGAGTCGAGCAGGATCACGACGTCGCGGCCGGTCTCGACCTGGCGCTTGGCGATCTCGAGGCACATTTCGGCCACGCGGGTGTGGTTCTCGGTCGGCTCGTCGAAGGTGGACGAGTAGATCTCGCCGTCGACGTTGCGCTGCATGTCGGTGACCTCCTCCGGTCGCTCGCCGATGAGGGCGACCATGAGAAGGGCCTCGGGGGAGTTCTCGGTGATGCCCGCGGCGATGTGCTTGAGGACGGTCGTCTTGCCGGCCTTTGCCGGCGACAGGATCAGGCCACGCTGCCCCTTGCCGACGGGGCTGATCAGGTTGATCAGGCGCTGGGTCAGGTTCTTCTGGTCCGTCTCGAGGTCGAACATCTCGTCGGGGAAGACCGGCACGAGCGAGTCGAAGTTCGGCCGTCGCTTGGCGACCTCGGGCTCGACTCCGTTGACGCTATCGACCCGGAGCATGCCCCAGTACTTCTCCTGATCCTTGGGCGGGCGCGTCTGGCCGGTGACCCGGTCACCGGTGCGCAGGCCGAAGCGGCGGACCTGCGACGTGCTGACGTAGATGTCCTGGTTGGATGGCATGACGCCGTTGACGCGCAGGAAGCCGAAGCCCTCGTCGACGATCTCGAGGATCCCCTCCGCGTCGCCGGACTGGCCGTTGCGCTCCTGGGACTGCGCCGGCGCGAGCGGGACGACGTCGAGCAGCTTGAGGATGAGATCCGAGTGCTCGAGCTCCTCGTGCCCATCGATCTGGTGCTCGGCGGCGAGCTCGCGCAGCTCATCGATCGGCTTGGCCTGGAGGTCGGCGAGGTTCATGCCCGGATCGTCGGCGTCCGATGGGAAGGGTCCGGTGAAGATCGAGGAGTACTGTCCGGACGCGTAGTCGTTCCGGCGTCGCGGGGAGAAGCCACCGCGCTGCTGTCCCTGCGGCGGCCGGCGGGGAGCCGTGTCCTGGCGGCGTCGCGAGCGGCGTCGCTGCTGCTGCGGTCGCGCGTCGTCGTTCATCGTCGCGACGCCTGCCGGCAATGCTTCATGGAAGAGCGGACCTCGGTGAGCTTCTCTCGGGAGCCGTCCCTGCTGCACCACCACCCTCGGACGGTTCGCGATGAGGTCCGGGTGACTCGTCGGCAGGAGCGACAGTTGATGGGGTCGACCACTGGGTCGTGGTCACGGCATCGGGGCCGCGGTCACGAACGGGTGGTGGTCGGGTGCTCGGGATCGCGTGAGGTCAACCACTCAGACCTTGCGGGTCCCGGCACGGGTGGTGATGTTGGGGCCCCCGTATCCGCTCATCTCGCCGATGAGCCGCGTCCGAATCTGACGCACGACGGGTCTCCAGTCGAGGGCATCATACCCGAGTTGTGCAAGCGCGTCCTCCGTGCTCGGCGCGACGGCGAGCTCGGCCAGGAGCTCTCGTGCCTGCTCGTTGGCCCACCACTCCCTGCCGAAGCGATGCTCCACGGTGCTTGCCACGGCGCCGGCCAGCATCGTGCGCTCGATCTCGGCAACCGATGAGAAGGGCGTGGCCACCTCGTGGAGGTACGCGGCCTCGGCGACCTCGACCCCGGTCGCGTGACCGACGATGCCGCTGAAGTAGGCTCGCTGGAGGGCGGGGTCGTCGGCCCGGTACAGCCGCAGCTCGTACTGGGCCATGGCCAGCGAGCGGCGCAGCCGCCACAGCCGCACGAAAGCGACGAAGTCCGCGAACGATGCGATCTCGTCGGGCGACATGCGCAGGGCGCGGCTCAGCCAGCCCGGATCGCCTGCCAGCGTGCCGTACACCTCCGCGATCGCGCCCGACGGGATCGTGCGGCCGGCATCGCTTCCCGCCAGGCCGGACTCCGCCGAGCGCCAGCCGCGTCCGTGGGCTCCGGCCGCGATCTCCCGCCCCGCCGACGCGGCAGCACGGTCGAGCTCCCGCTCGCCGAACCAGTGGCCCCACGCGGCGCCTCGGACCACGTGCCACAGGTCGGCGACGGTGGCGTCGCCCTGCTCGATGTCGATCAGCGCCAGGTACCGGCGCAGCGCGGCGTAGTAGACCGTCTCGGAGTGGATCGCCAGGCGCTCCAGGTCGAGCGAGAGCTCCTCGAGATCGCGGCCGCCCGCGAGCGCGGTCGCCAGGTCGCCGATCCCCGACGCGGCCGACGCCTTGCGCCAGCGATCGAGGCGCTCCGCGTATTGCGGGTTCATCCGTTCGAGCGCCTCGATCCAGCCGGCGAAGAGGCCGTCGCGCTCCCCGCGGCCGTCGGTCCGCGCGATGCGGTCCGGGAGCTCGTCGAAGGCGATGCGCTCGCCGCGCCACATGACGACCGCGTCGCGCCTGGCAGCCGCGATCGCCGCGTCGAGCTCCGGAACCTCGGTGCGGAAGGTGCGGGATCGGGAGCGCGAACGGCTCGTCGCGGTCATCGAGTGCTTTTGGCGGACGCGGTCGTGGCGGTCCTGGCGGATCGGGTCGGGGCAGCCGGGGCCGTTCGGGCCGCGGCCGCGCCCACGAAGTCCCTGAACAGCGGGTGCGGCCGGTTCGGGCGGCTCTTCAGCTCTGGATGCGCCTGCGTGGCGACGAACCACGGGTGATCCCGGAGCTCGATGTACTCGACCAGGCGGCCGTCGGGGGAGACGCCGCTGAAGGCCATGCCGGCCGCCGACAGCCGATCGCGGTACGCGTTGTTGACCTCGAACCGATGGCGGTGCCGCTCGTAGGCGATCTCGGCGCCGTACGCGTCGCGCACCTTCGAGCCCTCCTCGAGGCGCGCCGGATAGAGGCCGAGGCGCATCGTCCCGCCCTTGTCGGTGACGTCGCCCTGGTCGGGCATGAGGTCGATGACCGGGTGCTCGGTGAACACGTTGAACTCCGACGAGTTCGCGTCATCCGTGCCGAGCGCCAGGCGGGCGAACTCGATGACGGCGCACTGGAGGCCGAGGCACAGGCCGAGGAAGGGAATCTTCTGCTCGCGCGCCCAGCGGATCGCGCGCACCTTGCCCTCCACGCCGCGGTAGCCGAAGCCGCCGGGGACGAGGACGCCCGCAACGCCCGCCAGCTCGCCGGCGACTCGCTCCGGCTCGATCCGCTCGAGGTGCTCCGAGCGGATCCAGCGCACCTTGACCTCGACGTTGTGATGGAGCGCCGCGTGCTTGAGCGCCTCGCTCACGCTGATGTAGGCGTCGGGCAGCTCGGTGTACTTGCCGACGATGGCCACCTCGACCTCCGGCCGTGGCGCCCGGATGCGGCTCACCAGCTCCTGCCAGTCCGCCAGCTCGGGCTCGCCGGCGGAGAGCTCCAGCTCGCGCGCGATGAGCTTGCCGAGCCCGGCCCGCTCTAGCTGGATCGGCACCTCGTAGATGCTCTTGGCGGTCTTGAGCGGGATGACGGCGTGGACGTCGACATCGGTGAAGAGGCTCACCTTGTCCATGATCTCGTCGTCGATCGCCTCGTCGCTGCGCAGGATGATGATGTCAGGCTGGATGCCGATGCCCCGCAGCGTGCTGACCGAGTGCTGGGTCGGCTTCGTCTTCAGCTCGCCGGTGGCGCCGATGCTCGGGAGCCACGTGACGTGGACGTAGAGCACGTTGCGGCGGCCGACGTCCTTGCGCATCTGGCGGATGGCCTCGAGGAACGGCAGGGACTCGATGTCGCCGACCGTGCCGCCGACCTCCACGATCACGACGCCGTGCGCCGCCAGCCCGCTCGTCGCCACCGAGCCGGTTCCCTCGCGCGCGACGCGCGCGATGCGCTCCTTGATCTCGTTCGTGATGTGCGGGATGACCTGCACGGTCCCGCCGAGGTAGTCGCCGCGGCGCTCCTTGGCGATCACGCTCTGGTAGATCCGCCCGGTCGTGACGTTGCTGGCCTGGCTCAGGTTCTCGTCGATGAAGCGCTCGTAGTGGCCCAGGTCGAGGTCGGTCTCCGCGCCGTCATCGGTGACGAAGACTTCCCCGTGCTGGTATGGCGACATGGTGCCGGGATCGATGTTGATGTAGGGGTCGAGCTTCAGGATGCTGACCGGGACGCCGCGGGCCTTCAGGATGCGACCGATGCTGGCGGCCGTGATGCCCTTCCCCAGTGAGCTGGTGACCCCGCCCGTGACGAAGATGTACTTCGACATCGGTCTGCCTCGCACCTCGTAGGTGGCTCGAGCGGGCGGCGGGATGACTCAACGAGGAGCCGCGCGCGAGTAGCTTCGCCTGGTCCACTCGGGAAGCGATCATACCGCACCGACCGCAGCCTCGTCGCCCGCGGCGTGGATCCACGACGAGGACCTCCGCGTCACGGCTGGCTGGTACTGGCGTCAGAAGGGGCGCCGGGCCTTTCATGGGGGCCCGGCGCCACACGCGGCGCTCGACCGGCGCTATTCGCCAGACCCCTCGGCCGAACCGGTGACGGAGATCAGCTCCTGGTCGTCGTCCTGCTGGTTCAAGGTACACACGATCTCCCGGTCGCCGTCCGCCCACGTCTCTTCCGACGGCGTCAGGGTGGTGATGTACCAGATCGAGGACTGGTAGTCGTGCTCGACGAACGACTCGAAGGGGGGCTGGCAGATCGTGTCCGCGTACTCCAGCAGCTCCTGCTCGTCGGGGTACGGCTCATCGTCCCCCGCCTCGTGGTCGATCAGGGCGAACGTCTCGTATTCGTGCGTTTGCTCGCAGTCGACGACGTCGACCGTCTCGAGCTGGTCGCTGTCGGCGCTGAAGCAGTCGCCGACGTCCAGGTCGAAGACGCTCGTCTCCTCGCCCTCGCCGTCGCCGCCAGGGGTGGCTTCGGCCGAGGCGCTGGACGCGTCGGAGGCGCTGGGCGAAGGCTCGATCGACGCGGCGCTGGACGGGGCGTCGGTCGGCGTCGGGTCCTCGCTGGCCGTCTGGCAACCGGCAAGCGCGAGGGCGGCGACGATCAGACCGATGTGGGCGAAGGACCGAAAGGCACGGGTCGTGACCACGTTGTGCTCCACAGGACAGGGTTTGGCTGGTTCGCGCGGCCAATATACGCATCGATGGCGGCCCACGGTGGCGCGCGGCACCGCTGCGCGTAGGATGCCCGTCGTGGCCGCGCTCGTTCGCCTCGTTCATCCGGCGCCGGCGCTGGCCGTCGTCAGCCTGTCGGCTGCACTCGCGGCAATTCTGAGCGTGGAAGCCGGGGCATCGCCCTTCACCGGTCGCGTCCTGCTCGTCACGCTCAGCGTGCTGGGCTCGCAGATCGTCACCGGCGCGACGAATGACTGGGCTGACCGCGAGCGTGACGCCATCGCGCAACCGTCGAAGCCGATCCCGGCCGGCGAGGTGGCTCCATCGACGGCTCTCGGCGTCGCCGGGGTCGGGCTCCTCCTCCAGGTGGGGGCCTCACTCCCGCTCGGGACGCCGGCGTTCCTGTTGGGGCTGGTTGCGGTGGCGTCGGCGATCGCCTACGACCTGTGGCTTTCGCGGAGTCCGGCCTCGTTCGTGCCATACCTGGTCAGCTTCGCGGCCCTGCCGCTCTGGATCGCGACGGGGGTGGGGGTGCCGCTCGAGCGCGTGGCCCCGGCGGCGGCGATGGTCGGTCCGTTCGCGGTCGCGGCCCACCTCGCCAACACGCTGAAGGACTTCGACGGCGACGCAGCCGTGCGATCGCGCAACCTTGCCCAGCGGCTCGGGCGGACGAGGGCATCGGCCCTCGCGCTGGCGCTGGGGCTCGGCGTCGGAATCGCCGCCGGAATCGGGCTGGGGGTCAGCGGCCGCCTCGGCCTGCCGTCGCTGCTGCTCGGCGCCGTCGGCCTGCTCGCCATCGTGCAGGGGATCGGCAGCGCCCATCGGCTGTGGGCGGGGATGCTCGTCGCCGCAGTCAGCTGGACCGCGGCCTGGGCCCTCGCCACCGGCTGACCGTCCGTCCAGAAAGAGGCCCCGGCATCGGTGCCTCGGCGGAATGAGGCAACTTCACACGAGGGCACTGGCACGCGCGATTCCCGCACTGGATCGAGGCCTGGCATGCGTGCACGGCACCGCCGGGTGCGCCTCGTGCGTACCTGGCCTCACTGGAGCGCGGGAATGACACGCCCCGGCGCGTTCCGGTGAAGATGCCTCACCAGAACGAGCCTCCTCCCGGTCCCTGATCGGCTCATGGCCGATCAGATCGCGTCGTCGAGCTCCATCTCCTCGTCATCGGTCTCTTCGGTGAGCTTCAGCCACACGAACAGGCCGGCCAGAATGGTGAGCGGGATCACGATGAGCGCCGCGAGAAGGGCGCCGATGCCGATGAGAAGGACCTTGACCGCCTTCATGGAACAAACTCCCCTGGCTACTTCGCGCCGGTCGTCTCCGGTGCGGGCTGACGCCGCTGGTCGGGTGCGGCCTCGATCATAGCGAACATCTCGTCGCGCGTGAACTCCGAGAGCTGGTGGCCGCCGCCGCGCTCTCCGGCCACCCCGAAGAGCCGCAGGACGTAGCTGCCCTCCTGCTCGAGGAAGAAGACGTCATGCGCCTTCTGTCCGTCGATGTACGCACCGAGGATGCGCAGCGACTGCTCGTAATAGTTCAGGAGGTCTGGCTGGGCTCGGTCAACCGAGGCGGTTCCGCGCTTGCTGTCGGACGCGTCCATCAGCTCGCCGACCTGGTCCTCCGTGAGCTCGTACGTCCGCTTGACGAGGGTGCCGAGATTGTCGGAGTCGCTTGCGGCGGCCTGCATCGTCAGGCCCTGCAGGACGAATCCCTCGTCGAGCTCCAGGAAGAGAATTTCCTTGAGGCGCTCGCGGTCGGCGAATGCGCCGATGCCGCGGAGTACCCCCTCCCAGTCCTGGCGCGGGCTTCCGTCGTAGATTCGCATGGCGCTGGGGCGTCCTCCGCTGGCTCGCCGACTGGCCGCGTGAGCATAGCGCTCGGCTCGGTCAGGTCAAGGCCGATGCGATCTGGCCCGCGGTTCGCGCGTTGTTGACGACAAGGCCGGCGTTCGCGCGCAGCGCACGTCCGCCGGACGATCGCGCGATGAAACCGAGGAGGTGCGGCGTCACCGCACCGGCGCGGATGCCGCTCCGCTCGGCGTCCTGCTGCCCCTCCACGATCCAGGCCTCGACCTCGGCGCGGTCGAGCGCCAGCTCCGCCGGTGGCGGCTGCACGATCAGGATCCCGCCCGCACCGGGCAGCGCACGCTGGACTCGGATCGCCGCGGCGGCGTCCCGCGGCCCATCCACGCGGTGCGCGAGGAGGAGGCCGGTGCCGATGCTGTAGAAGCCCGGGAGCTCGTCGACGCCGTAGCCGACGACGGGCACGCGGCGAGCCTCGAGCATCTCGAGCGTGGCGGAAACGTCGAGAATGGACTTCGCGCCGCTGCAGACGACCGCGACCGGCGTGGCCGCCAGCTCGTCGATGTCGCTGGACACGTCGAACGATGCGGCGGCACCGCGGTGGACGCCGCCGATCCCACCCGTCGCGAAGACGGCGATGCCGGCCATGTGCGCGACGCGCATCGTGGCGCTGACCGTTGTCGCGGCAAGGCGTCCCGCCGCGAGCAGCGGTCCCAGGTCGCGCGAGCCGGCCTTGGCGACGTCCCCCTCCGGGTCCGCCAGGCGCTCGAGCAGCGGCCGGCCAGCCCCGACGACCAGGCGCCCTCCATC
>JACCWY010000364.1 GCA_013697395.1 Chloroflexota bacterium
CCGGGTGTGAACCAAACGTCGTCTTCCAGCACCAGAACGTATTCATCGGTCCCGGTCGCGACGCCTTTCCAGGCCTCCACGTGTGACCGCGCCACTGCCACTTCCTGCCGCGTCATCCGCACCGGCTCGTCCTCGGCAAAGCACTCCGCCAGCCGGGCGTCGGGTTGCACGTACAAGTGATCGCCGATTCGATACATCGCGTCCACGTCAACGGTCGCCGCCACGGCCCGGCCGTCCCGCGCATCGACTGCTGCGAGCCGCCGCGTGATCGACGTCAACGGAACGCCTTCGGACGTCCGAAACCGGCCTAGCTCTCTCGTCACTCGCCGCCATCGCCTCGGCCGCCTGTCCAGATTTACGACCATGATCGCTCCAATCTGGCCGGTGCCTCCGCCAAAGGCCCGAATTCTGACACCCGGGACAGACACGGTCAGAGAGCGCCAGGTTCGGAACGCGAGCGTTCGCATCGGACGGACGACTTTGTTGAGATTCATCGATGACCCGTCCATTCCTACGCTTCAGCGAAGGTCCATGTTGCGCCAGTTGCGGGCGTCGTCGCGATAGGCGAGGTCCCAGAACGGCTCCGCGGTCCCCTCCCAGTCGACGAGCAGCTCGAAGTCCGGCAGCGTGTCCCTGACCTGCGACTCGCGGGCGTGCGCGGCTAGGACGGCACTGAGGTTTCCGGGGCCGGTCGTCGACTGAATCTCTGGGGCTTGCTCGTCGCCGAGCAGGCGGTCCGTCGCGCGGGCGAGCGCCCGCCTCAAGACTGGATGACCGGCTGGGGCGGCGATCGGGTTGTTGTTGACGTAGAAGATGCGACCGTCCATCGATAAGTCGGTTCGCCGGAGCTCAGAGGCCGACACCATGCCGCCGGTAGTCACGTCGTAACACAGCGGCTGGACCTTCAGCGTGCCGTCGCGGAAGACGTTCGTCCAGCCGCCGCCCAGCAGCACATCGTCGGCGTCGACGTACAGGCCGCCCTCCGCGAGCACGAAGCACATGCGTAGATAGTCGCTGCGCATTGCGGGATGCCTGCATCGCGCAAACGCGGCGATCTCCCGCGGACCATACCGCTCAGCGATGTAGGCGGCTGCCGAGGCGTCGCCGAACATCCGGAACGCGAATCCTTTGTCGCGCAGGGTGTCCCAACTCTCCAGACAATTGCGGACATCCGGCGGCACGTCGCACGGGTCGTGCCAGAACCGCACCAGCGTTCTAGGTATTAGCCCGGTCTGATCTGTGCGCTCGTATCTCGACGAAGCTCGATCGCGTCCTAGTTGCCGCAGCGTCAATTGTCGAATGAAGTCGGACCGCAAGCGGTCGTCCTCTTCGAAGCCTGGCGGGTACGCATCCGAAGCCGAGGTCTCTCGCCGAGGGCCGTGTGTTCCGGGAGCGACAGCCGATTCCGGCGCGATCGGCCGTTTCTCCGGATCGCGTCTCATCGATCTCTCCGACCGCCGTCCTTCCGATACGCCCTGTAGCGCTCGGAACTCCGGAGGAGATACGCGCGCCCCTCAACTACGAACCCGTCCAGTTCGCGATCCACGGTGTAGGTGTCGAGGTCCGTCAGGTTGTTGATGAACCCTTTCCCGTTGAAGTTGAGAGACGTGTTGCACAGGACTCCGTATCCCGTGCGCGCCTTGAAGGCAACGAGCAGATCGTAGAGGTGGGCGTTCGTGCTTGGGTTTACCGTTTGGAGTCGGGCCGTGCCGTTCACATGCGTTACTGCGGCCAGCGCGTCCGTGTTGGCCCGGTAGGTGAACAGCATGTACGGGCTTTCGTGGTCGCAGCCGAACCAACGCGCTGCATCAGCTTCTAGACAGACAGGCGCGATTGGCCTGAACTGCTCGCGCTCCTTGATCTCGTTCAGGCGCACCCTCGTGCTGTCGTCGATTGGAGCGGCGAGAATGGACCTATTGCCGAGAGCGCGAGGGCCGATCTCGTACATTCCGCTGACCCAGCCGAGGATTAGGCCGCTACTCAGCATGTGGGCCATCTCCCCGTAGCTCGCATCTCGGACGTCGTAGCGGCCGATAGCGACAGGTGAATCTATCCTGAACGGTAATCCGGAATAGACGTCCCATTCGATCTTGGCATCGCCGGTGAAGTAGAGTTGAGCGTCGATCGCCGTCCCGATTGCCGAACCGGAGTCGTTGGCAACGGGTGGCACGAAGACGTCGGAGAAGATGCCGATCTCTCTCCACTTTGTGTTCCAGTCGCAATTCAAGCCGCAACCTCCTGCGATGACCAACGGCAGACCTTTGCGCAAGTTGGCCTTCGCGAAACGGTGGAAAGTCTCGAAAATTCTGGTCGCTAAAGATGCCGGCGAAGTTTCGAAATTCTGGGTCGTCCGTGCCTACGTTGTAATACACGGACGACTCAAGTCGATCGTAGAGGTCAAGCCGAACGTGTTGAGAGGATAAAAGGAAGGCCATCAACTCCTCCTCTTCGCCGGTGGGCGTGCTCCGTCGGGCGAAGGATGCGAGCGCCATCAACTTGCCCGCATCCGAGAGGCGAGAGAACGGCGCGTTCTTAGGGAAAGTCGGATCTGCCAATCCGTAGATCGAGGCATACCGGTTGCCTGGTTCGTTCATCACGTCGGCGATCAATGTGATGTTCAGGTCCGGATCGATCTCATACAACGCGCCGATCGTCCCCTCCCACACCAGCGCATAGCAGGACGAGCCTTGGGGAAAAGGCGACATGCCAAATCCGCAAAGCAGGTGCGACCTCTCGTGGGACGAGGAGAAGAACAGGACTGATTCTCCGATTAAGCGGCGACGGTCCACGGTGATTCCGTCTTTAGCGATGCCGCGATACCCAACGTGGGACGGTGACCCGGTCGGGCGCGCCTCGCGCGGCCACCAGCCTCCAGTGCACACTACGTCGGGCACTTGCTCTAGCCGACCGAAGGCGTCGAGCAGGTCGCGACTGGCGATCGGGGTGTACCGGTAGTTGGAGTCCTTCTCCGCTTCGATGGAGGAGACGAGGTGACCATCGCGAAGGTGGGCGACGGCTCCGTCGTGACCAGGATTGTACGACAGGATGTTCACGCTCGCGAGACCCTCCCCGTTCGGTGAGCCATACGGCGACCGCGGCGAGGGTCGCCGCTCGCCAGTCGGCGGCTCCCAGCTCCCGGGCGGCGGCGCCTGGGCGATCCGTTCGCGACTATCTCCTGTAGCAGCCCCTGCTCGTCCTCAACTGCAATCTACCCGGTTCTCCGCCCACTGGATGCGCGAAGTGCATTCGATCCGGCTCTCAGATTTGCGCCAGCCGACAGGCTGCGTAGAGGCCGCCCATCCGCCGGATCGCTGAACGGGACGCTCCTCGAGCCAGAGGAAAAGCCGGAGCGGCGCGACGGCGGCTTGGTTCGTTCGGCCTAGATCGCAAGCGCCGCGGATGACCGTCGAGGGAACATGGAGGGAACACAAGCGCGGGCATACGCGTCCACGCGCGGTCACTCCTTCTCGGCAGACCCTTCCGTTTGCGGGATTTTCGTGGTCGCGAAGACCCGCTCCGACCCGCGCGTCCCGCTCCAGCCTTCGATGGTAAGG
>JACCWY010000366.1 GCA_013697395.1 Chloroflexota bacterium
GATGGAGGAGACGCGGTGAGCGTGGCCGAGGCCCCCGACCGACGCGACTCCTCCGGCCGCGGCTCCGCATTCAGCGGAGCTGCCGCCGGCGCGGAGCCGAGCGTGGTCGAGCCGCTCATCTTCGAGCGATCGCGGGCGGAGCGACGTGCCGTCCGGTTCCCGAGCTCGTCGGAGGCGGCGCGCAAGCGTGCCGCCGGGCAGCCGCAGCTGCCTGCATCCGTCCTGCGCAGCCGGGCGCCGCGCCTGCCGGAGGTGAGCGAGCTCGACATGCTGCGTCACTTCAACCGGCTGGCCCACCTGAACCAGGCGATCGACCTGAACTTTTACCCGCTCGGGTCGTGCACGATGAAGTACAACCCGAAAGTCAACGAGTGGGCCGCCCGGCTGCCGGGGCTCGCCGAGTCGCACCCGCTCGACCCGGAGCCACTGAGCCAGGGCAGCCTGGAGCTGATGTGGCTGCTGGCCGACCTCCTCAAGGAGGTGAGCGGCTTCGGGGCGATCAGCCTGCAGCCGGCGGCCGGCGCGCACGGCGAGCTGACCGGCATGCTCATGACGCGGGCCTATCACCGGGCCAATGGCGACGGTGAGCGCCGCACGAAGGTGCTCGTGCCGGACTCCGCCCATGGCACCAATCCCGCGACCGCCACGATGGTCGGCTACCAGGCGGTCACGATCCGGTCGAACGACCGCGGCGGGATCGACCTCGGCGCCCTGCGCGAGGCGCTCGGGCCCGACGTCGCCGCGCTCATGATCACGAACCCCAGCACCCTCGGTATCTTCGAGGACCAGATCGACCAGGTGCTGACGGCCGTGCGCGACGCGGGCGCCATCGCCTACATGGACGGCGCCAACCTGAACGCGATCCTCGGCCGATTCCGACCCGGCGAGGCGGGATTCGACATCATGCACTTCAACCTGCACAAGACCTTCAGCACGCCGCACGGCGGTGGCGGGCCCGGCGCAGGACCGGTCGGCGTCGGCGAACGCCTGGAGCCGTTTCTGCCGCGGCCCATCCCGACGCTCGTCGAGGGCGATGCCGAGGAGGTCCGCGCGAACGCCTGGGCCGGCCGCTCGACGCCCGATGCGCGGTTCGTCCTCGACGACGACCGGCCGCAGAGCATCGGCAAGGTGCGCTCCTTGTACGGCAACTTCGGCATGTTCGTGCGTGCCTACACCTACATCCGCTCCAACGGTGACACGGGGCTGCGGACCATCAGCGAGGACGCCGTCCTGGCGGCGAACTACCTGCGCGTGCGCCTGCACGACGCGTACGACCTGCCCTACGACCGTCTCAGCAAGCACGAGGTGGTGTTCAGCGGCCGCCGCCAGAAGCGCGAGCACGGCGTGACCACGCTCGACATCGCCAAGGCCATCCTCGACCGTGGCATCCACCCGCCGACGATCTACTTTCCGCTCATCGTCGAGGAAGCGCTCATGGTCGAGCCGACCGAGACCGAGAGCCTCGAGACCCTGGACCACTTCGTCGAGATCATGCGGGAGATCGCTGAGCGCGCCGCCTCCGATCCGGCATCGATCAAGGCCGCGCCGACCACCACGCCCGTCGGGCGCCTGGACGAGGCTGCCGCCGCCCGCCGGCCCGACCTCCGCTACGCCTTCCCCGGCGAGACCGATGTCGCCCCCGCGCCATCGGTTGCGCCGACTCCGCAGGCTCCAACCGCCTAGCCGGCCGATGACCCGCCACGGTCAACGCGCGACGAACGGAAGCTCGGTCGCGATCCACCCGCACCGACGGGTCAGATCGCGAATGAGCTCACCCGGGGCCGGCGTTGCGTCGTGCCCTCAGCGCCATGGCCCGCTCCACGGTCAACAGAGAGCCGAGGCGCCAAACGCTATCTGGGCTGTGCATCGTTGCCCCTTGGATTGTCGATCAGCCATTCGATGAGGGACTGGTATCGCGGGAACATGCGGGTTACCGCGCCCGCCGTGCGGACACCCGAGCGTGAAAGGATCGAGCTCGGCCCGAGCGGAGTGAGAATGCCGTGCCGGGAGTCCCCCCGCGAATAGATGATCGCCAACTCGCCGAGAGGCGTATGTGACGGGGCGGCCGACAGCAACCGCGCGCGTACTCACTGTGTCGGTCTGAACCAATGTGGACGGCGCGGCGTACTATGACAAACCCCAACGGCGATCGAGCGGCACAGGTGCCAGTGGAAGCGAATCAGCCGGAGAACCTCGTCGAGCGCATGCAGGGGGGCGACCTCGATGCCTTCGAGGAGTTCTTCAACACGTTCAAGCGGCCCGTATATGCGACGGCGCTGGCGATCACGCGCGACCCGTTCCTCGCCGAGGAGGTCCTCCAGGACTGCTTCGTGAAGGCGTATCGCGTGCGCGAGCGCCTCGATCCCGCGCGCTCGCCGTTGCCCTGGCTGCAGCGCGTCACGATCAACCTGTGCTACAGCCGGGTCAGCCGCCGCAGGGCGCTGTCGGAGCCGATCACGAGCCTGATCACCAACCTCGTCGTCGACCTCGCGGCGCGCCCCGACCAGGTCGTCGAGTCGCGCGAGGTGCTGGAGGTGCTCCAGCGCGGGATCGACGCCCTGCCGCCCAAGCAGCAGACGGCGATCATCCTCTACTACCTGCATGGGTATTCGCTGGCGGAGTCGGCCGAGATCGCCGACTGCAACGTCGGCACGATGAAGTCGCGCCTTCACTACGCGCTCAAGGCCCTTCGCGTCCGCCTGCCGGTCGAGCGCCGGCTGCCTGTCGGCACTCCGGCAACGGTGAGGGTGGTGAGCCGATGAGGTGCCGGCGCATCTGCCGCGAGCTGCTCTGGCTCGCCCGGTTCGGAGAGTTCGGGCCGAGCTCGGCCCCGCATCTCGATCACCTTGCGACGTGCGGCGGGTGCCGTGACGAGGTCGGCTTCGACCGCGCCCTGGTGCAGCAGCTCCGGGTCGCGCTCGCCGAGCGGATCGCCAGCGAGGAGCCGTCACCGGGCGCGTGGGGCGTGATCCTCGCCCGCACCCAGGCCCCGGATCGTGGCATCGGGGACTTCCTGCGTGGTCATGCCGTCTCGCTGGCCTCGCGGCTGCGGACCGCGACGGCCGTGTCGGCCGTTGCGCTGGCGGCCATCATCGCCACCTCGACCCAGGTCGCCATCAGTCACCCGTCGGCCGGGTCGGCGGAGACCGAGCTCGCGCAGAGCGTGGATGGGGAGCTGTTCGAGCGCCAGCCAGTGATCCCGCGGCCTCGCCCCGCCGCGACGCCGGTCGTGTACGTCGCGGCCGCGGCGCCGAGCGATCCGGAGGCCGCCTTCCTGGTCAGCGCCTTGCTGCCGGCTGCCGCCACGACGCTCGCCACTGACGAGCCTGCGGCCAACGAGACCGTCGTCGAGTCGGCGGTCGTCATCAGTGCCCCCTTCAGCCGTCTCACCCCAGCCGACCCGGTCGGCGTCAACGACCGCGAGATCCAGGCGCCGGCGCCGATCGAGCGCGACGACGTTCCGACCGGCGAGCCCTACTAACCGAAGCGCGAGTGTGCGAGACTAGCCAACCCTGATTCGAGGTCCGTCGACCTCGCGTCCTGACCCGTGGACGGCCGGAAGCGGTGACCCCCGTCACGGGCCCAAGTGAGATGCACCGCAAACGACGATCTACACCATGTGGAGGAGAGTGGATGCGAACCTGGAGATGGGTCTCCGTCCTCGCCATGCTCGTGCTCGTGATGGCTGCCTGCCAGGGGCAGGGTGCGCCAAGCGCGTCCGAGGAGGCGAGCGAGGAGCCCGAGCCGAGCGCGAGTGAGCCCGCGGCGAGCGAGGGCCCGGCGTTCGAGGGAGCCAGCTATCCCGAGGACGGGCCGGCCGAGTGCGGCGCCGAGGCGACCGACACGAATGATGCCTATACGGGCAACATCGAGCAGATCCGCGCCGAGGATGAGCACACCGTCATCTTCGACCTCTGCAACCCCGATGTCGCCTTCCTGGCGAAGATCGCCTTCACCGCGTTCGCGATCAATGACAGCGACTATCTCGAGGCGCACGCCGAGGACGGCTCGCTCGTCGAGGAGCCGAACGGCACGGGTCCCTACGTGCTCGACACGTGGAGCCGGGGCTCGGAGATCACGCTCAGCGCCCATCCCGACTACTGGGGCGACGCACCACTCTCGGAGACCGTGATCTTCCGCTGGAGCGCCGAGGCTGCCCAGCGGCTGGTCGAGCTGCAGTCGGGAACGGTCGACGGCATCGACAATCCGGGTCCGGATGACTTCGAGACCATCGCCGCCGAGCCGAACCTCCAGCTGCTCGAGCGAGAAGGCCTGAATACCTTCTACGTCGGGTTCAACAACGCGTTCGCGCCGTGGGATGACGAAGAGGTCCGCCAGGCAATCGCCATGGGCCTCGATCGGCAGGCGATCGTCGACGCGTACTACCCACCTGGCTCCGAGGTCGCGTCCCATTTCACGCCGTGCGCCATCCCGTTCGGATGCACCGGCGACGAGTGGTACGAGTACGATCCCGACGCCGCTCGGGCGATCCTCGAGCCGCTGGGGATCACGACCACGATCCAGTACCGCGACGTCGTCCGCGGCTACCTGCCGCTGCCGGCGCAGGTGGCAGTCGAGATCCAGGCGCAGCTCGCCGAAATCGGCGTGACTGCCACACCCGAGCCGATCGAGTCGACCGCGTACCTCGACGCCGCGAACGCCGGCGAGCTCGACGGCATCCACCTGCTCGGGTGGGGCGCCGACTATCCGGATGCCACGAACTTCCTGGACTTCCACTTCGGATCCGGGGCCTCACCGCAGTTCGGTGAGAAGTTCGACGACATCACCGAGCCGCTGTCGGTCGGCGCATCGAGCGTCGAGGACGCGGATCGGGAGGCGGCCTACACGGAGGCGAACGACGCCATCCGGACGCACGTGCCGATGATCCCCGTCGCTCACGGCGGCTCGGGCACGGCCTGGCAGCTCGACAACGAGGGGGCGCACTCGTCGCCGCTCGGCAACGAGTCGATGGCCGTCATCGCGCCCGGAGCCGACGACCAGCTGGTCTGGATGCAGAACGCCGAGCCCGGCGGCCTGTACTGCGCGGACGAGACCGACGGCGAGAGCCTGCGCGTCTGCGAGCAGGTGACGGAGGCGCTCTACGCCTACGAGGTCGGCGGCACGGACGCGATCCCGGCCCTTGCCGAGGAGTGCGTTCCGAACGAGGCGCTCGACGAGTGGACCTGCACCCTCCGCGAGGGCGTGACGTTCCACGACGGCGCAACGTTCGACGCGAACGACGTTGTCACGAGCTACGCGGTGTCGTGGGATGCTGAGCATCCGCTGCACATCGGCCGCACCGGCACGTTCGACTACTTCTCGGCGCTGTGGGGTGGGTTCCTGAACCCGCCGCTGCCAGAGCC
>JACCWY010000389.1 GCA_013697395.1 Chloroflexota bacterium
CTCATGCGTCTCATGCGTCTCTTGGATGTACTGGCTGAACGGGGCTGAGATGCATGAGACGTTTCACTGGGCATCCGGTATGCGGTACCAGTTCTCCATCCTGACCTCCTGGAACCCGAACATGCGAAGCCGGGCGTGTGTCCACTGGCCAATGCGATAGGCCGCCCTGACTCAGTTCGGGATATCATTCCGGCGTATTCCCAAGGTCGATGGCTATCCTCGGCCTGTGTGACCCAAGGTCGCCGCGAGTCCTCTCGCCCCGACCAACACCTGGGATTGCCATTCCCGGAAGGCGCTGTCAGAATGCCGCAACACATGACACCCAGCCGCATCGCCGACCGCTGCACATGTAAGCGCCCCTGCGCCGAGCAGGGTGGGTGGTGTCTGTAGAGAACCGGGTGGCGTCAGCCTGACGCGGACACGCAACCGAACCCCTGCTCGCCACGCAGGGGTTTTTCGTTTGCCCGATTTCAGCTGACTCATCCGGAGGACCTCTGCACGTGACCACGTTGAATCTGCCACCGAGCCAGGCGCTCGGGTCGATCTCCATCACCGATCTGCGCGAACGCCTTGCCGATCCGAACCTCGTCTTCGTCGACGCTCGCCCGACGGCTGCCTACAACGGCTGGCCGCTGAACGGAGAGGCGCGCGGCGGACACATCCCGGGAGCGGTCGCCTTCCCGAGCGCATGGCTGGCCAGCGTCGAGGACGCCGAGGTCCAGCGGCTGCTGCACGAGAAGGGAGTCACCCATGGGCGCACGATCGTCGTCTACGGCGACGGAACCGATGATGCCGCCGCGCTCGGCGAGCGGCTCACACGCCTTGGCCATGACGACGTGTGGGTCGACGGGGCCGGCTTCTCGGCGTGGGCTGCCGACGACGGCCTGCCGCTCGATCGGCTTCCCAACTACGAAAAGCTCGTCCACCCGGCCTGGGTGGCCGGGCTGATCGCGGGAGAGCCGTCAGACACGTATCCCGGAACCGGCTTCCTCGTCCTGCACGTCAACTTCGGCGTCCCCGACGAGTACGACGACGGGCACCTACCCGGGGCGCTCTACCTCGACACCAATCGGCTCGAGGATCCCGTCGACTGGAACCGACGATCGCCGGACGAGCTGCACGCCACCCTGCTGGCGCACGGCATCTCAGCGGACACGACGGTCGTCCTGTATGGACGAGACACCATCGGCCACGCCAACGAGAAGTGGCCCGGCCGGCGTGCCGGACAGATCGCCGCCACGCGGGCGGCCCTGATCCTGGGCTACGCGGGCATCCGCGACGTGCGGGTCCTGGACGGCGGCTACGACCACTGGGTCCACGCCGGCAATCCGGTGGAGACGGTGATCCGCGAGCCGATCCCCGTCGCGAGCTTTGGTGTGGCGATCCCGCAGCGGCGGGATTTCATCGTGGACATCGGTGAGGCGAAGTCGATCCTGGCGGCTGACGACGCCGTCCTGGTGAGCGTTCGGACATGGCGCGAGCACCTGGGACGGACGAGTGGCTACAACTACATCGGCCCCGCCGGCCGGATCGCCGGTGACGTCTGGGGCAACTGCGGCTCGGACGCCTACCACATGCAGCATTACCGCAGTGTCGATAACACGATGCGCCCGTACCCCGAGATCGCTGCCAACTGGGAGGCGGCCGGCATCACGCCGGACAAGTGGGTGGCCTTCTATTGCGGCACCGGGTGGCGTGCGGCGGAGACCTGGTTCTACGCCTTCCTGATGGGCTGGCAGCGGATCGCCGTGTACGACGGTGGGTGGTTCGAGTGGAGTGCGGACCCCGGCAACCCGATCGAGGTCGGCGGTGAGGAAGACGCGGCCGTGGCGTAAGGACTGGTGCTTGACAGGGCTGGTAGCGTCGGCGCATGTCCCCGATCGAGCTCACCATGGCGATGCCCGGGCGGCCCCGCTGGAGTGCGGGCCAGGCCTGGGCGCGACGCCTCTAGCGTCACCGCTCCAGCTTGAGCCCTCGGGGCCGCGGAACACGAGTTCCGCGGCCTCTCGGTTTGATCCGACCCCAGCGCGCGAGCCGCGACCCCCGCGGATTCTCGGCTTCTCCCCGAAGCACTTGTGCTCTCCCGGCTGAGGAAGGACCTCCATGACGATCGCCGCGCGCAGCGCGCCAACCACCACCTCGTTCGTTCCCGGCTTCGCAGGACTTGCCTGCGCCGCCTGTGGCACTCCGGCTCCTGCCGGCCCTCGGTTCGTGTGTCACCGATGCTTCGGGCCGCTCGAGGCGACCTACGATCACGCTCGAGTGGCGGAGACGCTCAGCCGCGAGGCGATCGCAGCGCGGCCACGCGCGCTGTGGCGCTTCGCCGAGCTGCTGCCGGTCGATGAGCCGCCCCCGGACGGCCTGGCCGTCGGCTTCTCGCCACTCCTGCCGGCCCCTCGCCTCGCGGCGCGATTGGGACTGCGGCAGCTGTGGATCAAGGACGATTCACGCAATCCGACCCTCTCGTTCAAGGACCGGAACGTGGCGATCGCGGCCGCGCGCGCGCGTCAGTTCGGGTTCGAGACCCTTGCGTGCGCGTCCACCGGCAACCTCGCTGCGTCCGTCGCCGCCACGGCCGCGGTCTCCGGCATGAAGGCGGTGGTCCTCGTCCCGGCAGATCTCGAGCCGGCGAAGATCGCCCAGGCGGAGGCACTGGGGGCGCGGGTGGCCCGCATCGACGGACCGTACGACGTCGTGAACCGGCTCTGCCTGGAGCTGAGCGATGAGTTCGAGGGCTGGGCGGTCGTCAACGTGAACCTGCGGCCGTACTACTCCGAGGGCTCGAAGAGCGTGGCCTTCGAGGTCGCCGAGCAGCTCGGGTGGCGGGCGCCGGATGCCGTCGTCGCGCCCATCGCGTCGGGGTCGCTCTACACCAAGCTGCGTCGTGGCTTCGACGAGCTGGCGGCGGTCGGCCTGATCGAGGCGCCGAACACGCGCCACATCGGCGGCCAGCCGGCCGGCTGCGGCCCGGTCG
>JACCWY010000452.1 GCA_013697395.1 Chloroflexota bacterium
CGCGCCCGCGCGTAGCGGGCGTGCGGCTCCGGGTCCTCGAGCACGTGGGAAGCGCCCTCCGGTTCTCGCCCGAGGGTCGCTCGGTGCGGGTCTGGGTGAGGGGGATGCCCGGGGGAGACGAGACCGAGGTCGTGCCCGGGACGATCACCGAGGTGCGCGACGACGGAGCGGTCCTCTACCTGCGCGAGCCCGGCCGCGACGAGCGCTGGCTGCTGGCCGTGCCCCACGAGCCCGGCTGGGGGCTCCAGGCGCTCTGGTTCAGCTTTATATCGGTGGATGTCTTCGAGCTCGAGGGACGCGAGCGGCTGGGGCGCTGGTTCATCCGCTTGGGGTCCACGTCGTGACGCTGCGAGCGTAGGTTCCACCCTCCCGGCAGTAGTTCGGCGGTCGGCTCACGGTGCTGTTTGCGGCGATCCATAGCGCTCTCCGCGACCGCTCCGAGCGCTCGAAAGGCTCGCACCGATAGACCGTGAGGCGGCCCGAAAAAGCGGCCCGAAAACCGGCCCCAGGAGCGGCCCCCACGGGCCTTTCGCAGGGCTCCCACGAGGGCTCTCGGCGAGCCGCGGAACGGGCCAGCCGCCCTCGGCAGGGGCCGCTCAGGGGCCGCTCTGACGAGGTCGGCAGTGGGTGTCCGGGCACCCCAGACGGCTCATTTGACGCCACGTCCGCAGCTCGGAGGCTGTCCCCTTCGGGGTGTTCCGCTATCCCCGTGCCGGGGACAGCCGACGCTGGGCGGTGACGGCCTGACCGCGTCAGCGAACCGCGACCTTTGCTCGAGATCCGTCCGAGGTGCCCTGTCTTTGAGGGATGCGCCGCTTCGAGAAAGTTCGCAAATTGCGGGAAAATCGCCGCGGCCAAGCTCTCGGTTCCGCCACGTGTGGGTAGGCGCATCTGCACAGGTCCGGGCAATGTTTCGGGTACGGAAGGTGCGCACAGTGGGGCAACAGGAGGCAGGCGGGAGGTGATCGTGACGCGACCAGCCGGCGCTGGACGTGCCGTCACGCTCGCCGTGTTGGGGGTGCTCTTCCTCCTGCTGTCCGGCCCCGCATCGAGCTTCGCCCAGGTCCCAGCCGACCTCCCCGATACCTCCTCGCTGACCTCCGCCGCCCCGGCTGCCCCGCCCGCTTCGGAGCTCACGGCCGCTGCACCCGCCCCGTCCGAGCCGGCCGACACCACGCCCGCCCCCTCCAATCTGAGCGCCGCCCTCCCGGCCGATCCGCCCGCCGCCCCCGCTTCGCCGGTCGACGCCGACGCCCCCGCCGGCGATTCGACTCCGACGCCCGCAGCCCCGCCGGTCGATACGAGCCCGGCTCCCGCAGTCTCCGATTCCCCGCCGGCCGTTTCGCCTCGGCCGGATCCGCAGTCCACCGTCGACGTGGTCACCGAGACCGTCGACCAGGTCGTGCCCGCCCCGACGCCCGCCGAGCCGTCCGACCCCGCGCCGCAGCTGCGCACGGTCTCCGGTCCCGTTCCGAGCACCCCGGTCCTCGGGCAGCCGGCGCCGTCGACCGACAGCTCGTCGCAGCCCGCCGGCGACTCGCTGCCCCCGGCGACTCCCGCTCTCGATAACCTGGCCGACGTCGTGGCGCCGGTCGATGCGGTGACCGACGAGGCGCCCTCCGCCGACTCGCTCACCGACTCCGTCCTCCCGAGCATCGGGCAGACCAACGGCCCGCTCTCGGGTGACGACGTTCAGGTCGTCGACGGCCTCGCCGGCACGGTCGATCAGGCCGCCGATGTGGCCGACGAGACCGTTACCCCGTTCGTCGACGATGTAACCGATTCGGGGACAGGCCAAAACGAGGGCCTCAATGGCTTGGTCGGACCCCTCCCGGCACCCCTCGACTCGCTGCCCGAACCGATCGTGCCGATCGTCGAGTCGGTGACGCCGTCCTCCACCGGCGGCGGGCTGCTCCCGCTCGCCCAGGTCGCGGACTCGCAGACTCCGCCGCCGAGCAACGTCCTTCAGGCCACGCTCCCGCGAATCAGCCCGCCGGCGCCGCCGGCCGCCGCCGACGGCGTCGCGCTTCCCCAGCTCGCTCCTCCGA
>JACCWY010000466.1 GCA_013697395.1 Chloroflexota bacterium
CTGGCGGAGGAGGGACAGTGCAGGCTCGTTCAGCCGACGGACTTGGACCCGCCCAGTGGTGATGGCGACCAGGGCATCGCCCGCCACTGGTGCCGGACGACGTTCGTGATCACGCGGATTGGGGCGGAGGTGGCCGACGGTGGTTGATCTCAGGCTTTTCGAGGTGCCTCGATCGAGGCGCCTCTCCGGCCTCGCGCTGTTGGTGGTGATCGCCCTTACCTCGGGCTGCGCCGCGTCTTCCCCGTCGATCGCCCCTGCATCCTCCCCGACCCGGGGGCCAGCGGCTTCCTTGCCCACCGAGGCGTCGACCGAGTCTCCCTCCACCGAGTCGACCGTGCCGAGCACGTCACCTGCCGCGTCGATGGCGCCGCCGCCGGGGTCCGAGCCGCCACACGACCCGCTCCTGAATGAGATCGTGGTCACCGTCTCTGACGAGCTGCGTGTGCGTTCACAACCGCGGGTCAGCGAGGACTCCATCAAGTACGACCCGGTGCTGCCGCTTGGAACGGAATTGCTGGTCCTTGACGGCCCGGTAATCGGATCAGGCTACACCTGGTACAAGGTCGATCCAGTCGCCTTCGCGGGGCTCACGGGCCCTGGCTATGGCTGGGTTGCCATGGCCGGCAAGGACGGCGAGCAGTGGATCGCTCTGGCCGACAGCGAGCCCGCCGACGTATCTCTGGCGAAGGCGGACGTTCCTCGCGCTGCGGCCGACCCTGCGGCCGGGATCAGGATGGCGGCCTCGGTCAATTCCTTCGGCCTGGACCTGCATCGCGGCTTGCTCGCTGACGAGGCGCTCGGTCTCAGCGACAGCAACGTTGTCTTCTCACCGACGAGCATTGCGATCGCCCTGGCGATGGCGCGCGCCGGTGCAAAGGGCGACACGGCAGCGGAGATGGACGCCGTGCTGCGGAGTGAGAGCTGGGATGAGCTGGCTAGCGGAGTGAACGCACTCGAGTCGGCCGTCACCTCACGAAACGCGACGTGGCAGGACGGAGAGGGGAAAAGGAGCTGACGCTGCGCAGTGCCAACGCGCCCTTCGGCCAACACGGATGGACGATTGAGCCTTCGTACCTCGAAGCGATCGCTAGCGCATTCGGGGCGGGCTTGCGCCTCGTCGACTATTCGTCAGATGCGGAGGCCGCCCGCAAGACCATCAATGACTGGGTCAGCGACCAGACAGCCAAGCGCATCCCGATGCTGCTGGGGCCGCCCGATGTCACGCCCGTGACCCGGCTCGTGCTCGTCAATGCGATCTACCTGAAGGCGCAGTGGATGGAGTGGTTCCACGAAGACCTCACTAGGCCGGCTCCGTTCGCGCGGCTCGATGGCTCCACGGTCGACGTCCCCATGATGCGTCGAAGCGGAGGGCAGAGCATCCCGTACGCTCGGGGCAGCGGCTGGCAGGCAACCGAGCTCCGCTACCGTGGCCCTGATGGTTCACAGCCCTTGGCGATGACGCTCGTGCTCCCCGAAGACCTGGTGGAGTTCGAAGCTGGCCTCAGCGCCAGTGACCTCGACGCGATCACGGGCGCGCTCGCGGACCAGCGGGCAGCACAGGCCCAACTGCGTGACTGCGAGAACCCCGACGAGCCGCCCCGGGACGACGCGGGCTGCTACCCGTACAGCCTTGTGCTGTCCATGCCACGTTTCGGAATCGACACCAGAGCCCAGATGACCGATGTGCTCACGGTGCTCGGCATGCCCCTCGCCTTCGATCCCAACGGCGCCGATTTCACCGCGATCCATGCCCCGCAGTCTTCCGCCGGACAGCTCTTCATCGCCACGGTCATCCACCAGGCGAACATCGACGTTGACGAGAAGGGGACGGAGGCCGCGGCGGCCACGGCCGTGGGCATGGACACAGGTGGGGGGCCAAGCGCGACCGAGCAGATCACGCTCCGCCTGGACCGCCCCTTCCTGTTCTTCCTCCGCGATGTCGAGACGGGCGCCGTCCTCTTCATGGGTCGTGTTACGGACCCGTCCGTCCGAAGCGCGAATTGAAGGTCAGCTCGGCGGGCTCGCCTTCGCCTCGCGGCCAAGAAGGAAGTAGGTCACCAACTCGCCCTTGCCCTTGACGGTGATGGGCCCGCGCTTCTCGAATGTGAACCGTTCCCGGAGGCGGAGATACGCCGAGAGGGAGCGCTGCTCCGCGACTCCCGGCGGCGCATGGTCGAGGGGATCAGCCGGCGCACGGGCGCGCATGGGGATGAGCTAGAGGCCGCTGTAGGCGTGCAGGCCGCTGAAGAACAGGTTGCCGAAGTACGTGAAGAGGACGGCCCCGAACCCGATCACGAGCATCAGCGCCGCCGGCCGGCCCGCCAGGCCGCGCGTGCTGCGCGCAT
>JACCWY010000505.1 GCA_013697395.1 Chloroflexota bacterium
CCCCTGCGGCACTCCCGAATGCCGCACCGGCCCTCGGGCCTCGCCCGGGTAGCATGAGCGGATGAGCCCGCCCGAGCGCCACGAGCTGATCAGCCCGCTCGAGCGTGCGCTGGTGGTCATCAGCCACCCGGACGATGGCGAATTCGGTGCGGCGCCGACGATCGCCCAGCTCACGACGGTCGGGGTCCGCGTCGACTACGTCGTGACCACCGACGGTGGCAAGGGCACCGAGGACCCTGACGTGACGCCCGAGCAGCTGTCGGCCGTGCGAGTCGCCGAGCAGCGCGCCGCGGCCGACATCCTCGGCGTGTCCGACATCGTCCACCTGGGCTATGCCGACGGCTATCTGGTGCCGTCGCTCGACCTGCGACGCGACATCACCCGCCAGATCCGCCGCTTCCGCCCGGACCTCGTCATCACCCAGAACCCGCAGCGGCGTCTCGACCACAACCCATACGTCGGACATCCCGATCATCTCGCCACCGGCGAGGCCACGCTGGCCGCGGTCTACCCTGCCGCGCGCGACCACCTCAACTTCCCCGAGCTGTGGCGGGACGAGCGCCTCGAGCCGTGGAAGGTACGCCAGGTGCTCCTCACGGGCGTCGAGGAGCCCAACCTGTGGCTCGACATCGCCGATACGTTCGAGATCGGCATCCGCGCGATCCTCGCGCACGAGAGCCAGGTCGACCCCGAGACGATCGAGGAGCGCATGCGCGAGCGGGCGCGACTGGTGGGCGAGCCGCAGGGCATCGGCCTGGCGCAGGCGTTCGCCTCGATCATCCTCGAATGACGCGGCGCCGAGGTGGGGGAGGAGGAGGTGGCTGGGCCGGCGGATTCGGGGGGCCGGAGCCGGACCTGACGCGCCGACCGGGGACGGGGCGCAAGACGCTCCGCCTGATCGCTGGCTTCTTCGCGCCCTACCGGGTGCGACTGACCTTCATCGGGGTCCTCATCCTCATCACGGTCAGCGTCGGCGTGGTGAATCCGATCCTGCTCAAGCTGATCATCGACAACCTCCTGCCGGGCGGGCCGCGGGACCTGGGCCTGCTCTACTTCCAGACCGGGTTGATGATCGTGCTGCCGATTGCCACCAGCGCCGTAGGCGTCTGGCAGAGCTATCTCTCCAATGTCGTCGGCCAGCGCGTCATGAACGACCTGCGGCTGGCGCTCTACACGCATCTCCAGCGCATGCCGCTGCGCTTCTTCACCGAGACGCGAACGGGCGAGATCCAGAGCCGCATCGCCAACGATGTGGGCGGCGTGCAGTCGGTGGTGACCGATACGGCCGCCTCGGTGCTCAGCAACTTCGCGACGGTCGCGACGACGATCATCGCCATGCTGATCCTCGATTGGCGGCTCACGGTCCTGAGCCTCGGCCTGATGCCGGTCTTCGCCTACATCACCTTCCGGGTCGGCAAGGTGCGCCGCGAGGTCAGCACATTGACGCAGCGCTCGATGGCCGAGATGAGTGCCATCACGGAGGAGTCGCTGAGCGTGTCGGGCATCCTGCTCAGCAAGACGTTCGGGCAGCAGGAGGCGAGCATCGAACGCTTCCGCGCCGAGTCGCAGCGCCTCGGCGATCTCCAGGTCCGCGGCCAGATGATCGGCCGCTGGTTCTTCGCGCTCATCGGCACCTTCTTCAGCATCATGCCGGCCTTCGTCTACCTGCTGGCCGGCTCGCTGATCATCGGCGGCGACACGAATGTCAGCATCGGCACGATCGTGGCCTTCACCACGCTCCAGAGCAGGCTCTTCTTCCCGCTCGGCCAGCTGCTCAACGTGCAGGTCGAGATCCAGGGAGCGCTTGCCCTGTTCGACCGCATCTTCGAGTACCTCGAGATGGAGCACGAGATCACCGACGCGCCCGACGCGGTCGACCTGTCGCCGGGCGCCATGCGTGGCGGCGTGCGATTCGATCACGTCTCGTTCCGCTATCCGGTCGCCGCCACCCAGCTCGAGGTCGCTCCCGAGGCGGCGGCGGCCGAGGCCGAAGGGCGCGCCGTGCCGACCGCGATCCAGCCCTTCGCCCTGACAAACATCACCTTCAACGCGGAGCCGGGACAGCTGGTGGCGCTCGTGGGCCAGTCCGGCAGCGGCAAGACGACCTCCACCTACCTGATCCCGCGGCTGTACGACGTGGATGCCGGATCGGTGAGCATCGACGGCATCGACGTGCGCGGCATCAAGCTCGAATCGCTGGGGCGGGTCGTCGGGTTCGTGACGCAGGAGACCTACCTCTTCCACGACAGCATCCTCGCCAACCTGCGCTACGCGAAGCCGGATGCCACGATGGAGGAGATCGAGGTGGCGTCGCGGGCGGCGGCCATGCACGAGCGCATCACGGAGCTGCCGGACGGCTACGACACAGTGGTGGGGGAGCGCGGCTACAAGCTGTCCGGTGGCGAGAAGCAGCGCGTGGCGATCGCGCGCGTGCTGCTGAAGGACCCGCGCGTCCTCATCCTGGACGAGGCGACCTCCGCGCTCGACACGGTCAGCGAGCGGCTGATCCAGGCCGCCCTGCAGCGGCTCATGGAGGGGCGAACCACGATCGCCATCGCGCATCGGCTGTCGACCATCCTGCGCGCCGACCAGATCCTGGTCATGAGCCGCGGCCGCATTCTCGAGCGCGGGTCGCACGACGAGCTGCTGCGGAACGAGGGGCTCTACGCCAAGCTCTATCACGAGCAGTTCGTCACGGAGGCCAGCGGATGACCAGCGTCCGGTACTTCGCA